>CABYJW010000029.1 GCA_902519465.1 uncultured Pelagibacteraceae bacterium | reverse complement strand
GTGCAGGGCGGTATCTTTAAGGATCTGCGCCATGAAAGTTTAGAAAAATTAATTGATATAAATTTTGATGGTTATGCTATGGGCGGATTAGCTGTTGGAGAAACGCAAGATCAAATGTTAAAAACTTTAGAAGACACAACACATCTAATGCCAAAAAATAAACCTAGGTATTTAATGGGCGTAGGTACTCCTTCAGACATTGTTGGTGCAGTTAAAAATGGAATTGATATGTTTGATTGTGTTATGCCAACAAGGTCAGGCAGAACAGGTTTAGCATTTACCTGGGAAGGAAAAATAAATTTAAGAAATAGTAAATTTAAAAATGATAAGAGTCCCCTTGATAGAAAATGTAAAATTAATAATTTAAACAAATATTCAAAAAGCTATTTAAATCATCTTATAAATACAAATGAGATATTAGCATCTATGTTGATTTCACTACATAATGTTAATTTTTATCAAGAATTCATGAAAAAAATCAGAGAGTCGATTAAAACTGGGACATTTGAAGCCTTTTACAAAAAAAATATAAACAAGTATAACTAATAATTACCAATTGAAATTTATCTTTTTTTATATATAAAAAGAGTTTCTTTTACGGGCCGTTAGCTCAGTTGGTAGAGCACTTCCCTTTTAAGGAAGGTGTCGTTGGTTCGAATCCAACACGGCTCACCACTTAATTAAGTTTTTAATGGCGGGTACTCCAAAATTACTTTTGGTATCCACTTGTTTAGACTTATAATTCTATTGTCACTTGAAGGATGGGTGCTCATAAACTGTGGTGGTTCTTTTCCTTTATTAGCTTCTTTCATTCGTTCCCATAAATTAACAGCCTCTTTTATATTATACCCAGATAAAGACGAGAAAATTAAACCAAGATAATCAGCTTCACTTTCTTGTTTTCTTCCAAATGGATTCATAACACCAAGCTGAAGAACATCCATTCCAGTTGCTCTACCAACTGTATTACGTGTTTGAGATATTTTACCACCTGTAAAAATATCAGCTATTTGGGTTGTAACGTTTACCGCCATGGCTGCACTCATTCTTTCAACAGAGTGCTTTGCTACAGCATGCGCAATTTCATGTCCCATCACTGCTGCTAGACCATTAATATTCTTTGTAACATCTAGTATACCCGTATAAACTGCTATTTTTCCTCCGGGCATACACCAAGCATTTTTAACTTTCTTATTATCAATCAAAATATACTCCCAGTCAAAATTACTTGTTGGATCATTTAAATTTTGATTTTTAAAAAAAATGGATACAGATTTTGATATTTTTTCTCCAATATCTACAACATTGTTAAAATCTTTACCTTTAGCGATCAACTTAATCTTTTTTGAATTTTTTAATTTTTCATAGGCTTTTGCGGCTTGTGCGTTGATTGTGCTTTCAGGATATATTGTTAGTTGTCTTCTATCGGTTATTGGCACTGTAGCACAAGAAGATGTTAAAAAACCGCAACAAGTACATCCAAATAGCTCAAGAAATTTACGTCTATTTATGTTATAAAATTTCTTCATTGCTGAATCTTAACAAAAAAAAATTGATTTGTATTTGATAGAATATTGAAATGGCAAAAAATAAAGCAAAAAAATCCATATTATCCTCACTTCGTAATAATTTTATTGCGGGAATAGTAGTTCTTATACCTATAGGTATAACCTTATATCTAACCTTATTTATAATAAACATTTCATCAAAGTTAATACCAAAAGAAATTAATCCTAATCATTATTTACCTTACAATATACCAGGTTTAGAAATATTAATTGCAGTACTTTTAATTACTATTATCGGATGGATTTCTTTATCATTTATCGGAAAAAGACTTTTTAATTTTTTTGAAACTATACTTAACAAAATACCTATTATAAGAACAATATATTCAGCTGTCGAACAATTAATCGAAACTTTTACAAGTAGCAAATCAGATAAAAAAACTGTAGTTTTAGTTGAATACCCAAGAAAAGGAGTTTACGCAGTAGGTTTTGCTACGAAGGAAAATACTGGTGAAATTCGGAAAAAGGCTGGGAAAGAACTTCTAAATGTTTTTGTTCCAACTACACCAAATCCTACAAGTGGTTTTTTACTTATGTTTCCCAAAGATGAAGTTATTTTTTTAGATCTGACTTTTGAAGAAGCGTCAAAGTTTATTGTTTCTGCTGGAAGTTTTAATCCTTAATCTTAAATCTTATTTATTTAATTTCATTAATAATATCTGCCTTATCATATAATTTTATTAACGTTTCGTACTTTTTAAGTGAATTAGAATTGAAA
>CABYJW010000028.1 GCA_902519465.1 uncultured Pelagibacteraceae bacterium | reverse complement strand
CTGCACCAAGTCTTCATGTTGGAAGCTTGATGCAAATTATGATTTTAAGGTTGCTTCAAAAATATGGTCATCAGCCAATTGTTTTGTTAGGTGGAGGAACGACATTAATAGGGGATCCTTCAGGGAAAGATTCGACTAGAAAAATTTTGAAAGAAAAAGAAATTAAAAAAAATATAAAAAGTATTAAAAAAATTTTCGAAAAGTTACTTCATTCAAAAAATAAAAAAACTAAACCAATTTTTGTTAATAATTATGATTGGCTAGGTAAACTTAAATATATTGACTTTCTGAGAGATGTTGGAAAACATTTCACAATAAATAAGATGCTTACTTTTGATAGTGTAAAACTTAGATTGGATAGAGAACAATCTTTAAGTTACACGGAGTTTAATTATATGATTTTACAAGCATATGATTTCTATCAACTCACCAAAAAGCATGATTGTGTTTTGCAATTAGGTGGTTCCGATCAGTGGGGAAATATAGTTAATGGTGTTGAGCTAATAAGAAGGATTTCCCAAAAGAGTGCCTTTGGTTTAACCTCCCCACTAATAACTTTGTCCTCAGGAGCAAAAATGGGTAAAACTGAAAAAGGTGCTGTATGGTTAGATGAAAACCTTTTCTCACCCTATGAATATTGGCAATTTTGGAGAAATACGTCTGACGAAGATGTGAAGAAATTTTTAAAATTTTTTACAGAGGATGACATCGACAATTTAACAATGCAAATTGAAAATGAAAAAGATATTAATAAATTGAAAATTTTATTAGCAAATAAAGCAACGACTATTCTACACGGATCCAAAGCTGCAAAAGATAGCGCTGAAACTGCCAAAGAAACCTTTGTAAGGGGAGGATTGGGCAAAAATATACCTGAAAGAAAAATTGAAAAAAAAATTATTATACAAGGTATTAATATTATAGAACTTATTTTCCAAAATAATTTAGCTCAATCAAAAAGTGAAGCAAGAAGAATTTTGAAAAATAATGGGGTTAAAATAAATGATGTAACTGTTAATGATGAAAAAAAAATTGTTAACATAGAAGACGTTCAAGAAAATAACTTTATTAAATTATCAATTGGAAAGAAAAACCACATTAAGGTTAAGGTTATTTAGTTTATTTTCTTTTTGAATTTTCTATAGCTCTTGTAATAAATCGAGGTGTTAGTGTTTTGATTGGATTTACTGTAGTTTTAAGATCGTCTGGTAATCCTTTAACTTTAAAACTAATACCAAACACACCTTCGCCAACTTTTTTTCCGATTAGAATATCACCGACAACTGGTATTTTTGAGATTAAATTATTTAAAGTTTTTGCAGGAACAAGTGTGCCTCTTAAACTTACTAGGCCACTTTTTTTTTCTACATAACCATCAATTAATATGGAAATGGATGGACCAATCATAAAAATCTCATCAATTTTCATTAAAGACGAATCTGAGTTATATTGTGCTGATAAAATATCAAAACTGATACCATCTCCCTTTAAAGTATCTGTTAAACCTTTTAAATCAGCTAGTGATAATATTTTTGCCAAAGCAGGTGCATCATTTAATTTAAAATTATTAATTGTTAAATTACTTGCTGAAATTTCATTGTCAAAAGTAGATGTGAAATTTAAATCACCCCCCTCAAGACCTTGAAAAAATTTGAAGTCACTCAATAAAGGTGCGGCTATATCTGAATAAACTTCTAATATTTTATCATTAGTATTTACCTTTTTTTGTAAAGAAATATCTAAATGTTCATTTTCACCAAAATCGCTTTTCGCTGAAATTTTTTCAAAAGAACCTTTGTTAATTTTTCCCACCAAGCGAAATTTATTTACTGGAAAACTTGTGCCTTTTAAGATTTTTTTCAAATCTATTTCTATATCTTTAGATGTTTTATTTAGAAATACATTTTTTTCATTTTTCTTGGTTAATTCTTTTAGCAGATTTTTTGCATCAAAAACTTTGCCTTTGATAAATATATTTTTTTTTTTATTTAGGACGGTAAAATCATTATTTAATTTGTTATCTATATTTGTTTTAATTGAAATTTGATTAAAATTAATCAAATTAAAATTTTGATCTAGAATTAAATCTTTAATAACAAAATTGTTATTTTTGTCTGATATAGATATGTCACTCAGTATAATTTCTTTTTTTCTATTAATAATTAACTTAGATTTTACTTTTTGGGAATCAACTTGTGATAAATCATAGTTCATTATAGGAATATTAAGTAAATTTTTCAAATTTTTAACATCAAAATTTATATTAATATCTTGAATATTTTTTTTTTGAACAATCTCAATTTTACTATTAAAAAATTCACTATTTTGATTTTTTTTATTGATTATCTTCCAACTCGCATCATTAAAGAGCAAAGATCCTTGGGTATAGGAAAAAGTTGAGATTAGATTGATAATTTCATAATTGTCATTAATTTTTATATTAAAAGAATTTAAATCTCCGTTAATTTTATAGTTATCTTTTATATTAAAGTTTTCATCTAATTTTAAATTT
>CABYJW010000027.1 GCA_902519465.1 uncultured Pelagibacteraceae bacterium | reverse complement strand
CTGTAGAAGAGGCGGATGCTGTATTTGGTCGTCCGATGGGTATACCCAAAACTGGTGTTTTTGCTTTATATGATTTGATCGGAATTGATTTAATGTCTGATGTTTTAAAAAGTTTTAGAAAAGAACTTCCAGAGAATGATGAATTTCAAAAAGTTGCCCAAGGTATTCCAATTATACAAAAACTAATTGAAAGTGGTTTCACAGGCAGAAAAGGTAAGGGTGGTTTTTACCGAATGAATAAAGTTAATAATCAAAAAATTTTGGAGGCTTTAAATATAAAAAATAATAGTTATTCACCTGTAAAGAAAATTGATCTTCGAATTAACAAAATAAATTTGTTAGATTTAATAAATAGGCAAGATCAGTATGGGAAATATGCCTGGGCAGTAATTTCAAAAATTATTCTTTATTCTTCCTCACTAGTTCCACAAATCACAAAAGAATATAATGATATTGACGAAGCACTAAGACTTGGTTTTAACTGGTCAATGGGACCTTTTGAAATGCTAGAGAATATTGGATTAGATAATTTTTTTAATAAAATTGGCGATATTAAAACTAATTCTTTTCTAGAAAATTTAAAAAATAAAAGTGCAAAAAAGTTTTATGACCAAAGACAAAAATATACGAATATTGAGACACTAGGAAAGGTAAAAAAATTGAGCAGAAACACGTCGCAAAAATAGATCTACCACCAACCAACTGAATTTTTGGAATAGGTTTATTGCCTTTCGAGTTTTGATGATATTTTGCCCCTTTTCTTGAAAAATTCTCAAGAACAAACAGCAGAAGAATAAAAATTAACAAAACAAAAGATAATTGATTTGCTGTAGTTAAATCGTCAAAGGAAATCCAGGCATTATAAATTGCCGTGGTTAATGTTGATATGCTAAAAAAATCTACTGTACCAAAATCTGACAAAGTTTCCATTGCAACAAGTGATAACCCCACTACTATTGCAGGTCTTGCTGATGGTAAAATAATTTTAAAAAAACTTTCATATGATGATAAACCTAAATTTTTTCCTACTTCTATAAGATTGTGAGATTGAAATATAAAAGAAGCTCTTGTCAAAACATAAACATAACCAAACAAAGAGAAAGAAATTGAAAACATGGTACCAATTAATCCATCAAATTTTGGTATATTTTTATTATAATCTCCTTCTCCAAATAAAAATGTTAATATACTGAATGCAGTCCCATAATTTTCAAAAAAGGCAACCAAAGAATAAGCATATATATAAGCTGGAACTGCAAAAGATAATATCAATGCCCATTTAAAAAAATTCACTCCAGGAAATTTATAAAAAGATACAAAATAAGCTGAGGTTACACCAAATATAAAAGTTAGTGATAAAACACCTAATAAAATTAAGGATGAATTACTTAAATACTTTAAAAGAAAGGTATCTTTTAAAAGATCTAAATAATTTCCTGTTGTATCGAAAAAACTTAAAAAGACTGTAAATATAGGTATAGCAACCAGTAAAGGTACTAAAAACGCAAAAATAACCCAAAAATTTATCCTCTTTATCAATTCTCCTCCTAAATTTAGTCCCCGGAGGAGTCCAGGGACTAAATTATTCTATTATAAAATTACCAGCCGGCTTCGTTCATTACTTTCAAAGCTTTTGCTTGGAGTTTTCCATAATTAGAAACTTTTGTTTTTAGATCTTGTTTAAAATCTAAACCAAATTGTGCAATTAATTTATTTGCCTTAACACCAGGTATCATTGGATACTCAAAAGTATTGTTAACAATATGCTGTTGAGCTTCAGGGGTTAGAAGAAACTCTAACAATTTAACTGCATTAGCTTTATTTGGTGCGTGTTTTAATATACCGCCGCCGCTAATGTTCATATGTGTTCCTCTTCCGTCCTGATTTGGGAAGAAAGGCATTACTTTTTTAGCTGCCGCTTGTTGTTCAGCACCTTTGTTTCCAGATAACATTAAAGCTAAGTAATAAGTATTTGCTACAGCCCAATCTGCTTCTCCAGCAGCTACAGCTAATATCTGTGCTCTGTCGTTACCAGTTGGTTTTCTAGCAAAGTTATTTACTATTCCTTTGGCCCAAGCTGCAGTATTTTTCTCACCATTATTTTTAATAAGTGATGCAACTAAAGACTGATTATAAATGTTGCTTGATTTTCTTATTACTACTCTACCTTTGTATTTAGGATCAGCTAAATCTTCATAACTCATATTCCATGAAGGATTAACTGTTTTTGGATTGTAATAAATTATTCTTGCTCTTTTTGCTATTCCAACCCAATAAGGTGATCTAAAGTTAGCAGGTACAACTTTTTTAATAGCTGCTGAACTTGCACCTTTTTGAAACATTCCCTCTGATTGAAAAGCTCCTAATCTTCCAGCATCTGCAGTTATATAAATATCTGCTTTGCTGTCCTTCCCTTCTTCCTTTATTCTTTTTTGTAATGCTTTATCTTTTCCAGATACTACATTTACTTTTATTCCAGTTTTTGATGTAAATTTTTTATAAAGTTGAACATCAGAATCGTAATGTCTTGCACTAAAAACATTCACTTCATTTGCAAAAACTGAATTTGCAACTAACAATGTTGAAAACAAACCAACAATGGCTAGTCCAATTATTTTAATTAACTTATTCATAGTTTCTCCTTTGAGAATGGTTATCACATAAATGATAATGATTATCAATGGCGAAAAGGTCGCATACCTGACTATTTTAGTAGGAATAGGGAATAATATTTTTGATTATCTAACCAAACTCGCTCGGTGGTCCAACCAGTATTTGAAGCTAATCTTTTAAATGATTGTAAAGTAAATTTATTTGAAATTTCT
>CABYJW010000026.1 GCA_902519465.1 uncultured Pelagibacteraceae bacterium | reverse complement strand
TCATTAATTCTTCTTTATTCCTTCTTTGCAATTAAATCTTGTTTAAATAATTTTGAAAATGATGATCCACAAGAAATAGTAATCGACGAATTTCTTGGTCAATCGATTCCAATAATTTTATATGAAACTTTTCATCCTAATAGGGCAAACACAGTGTTAGAAACTCTGCAGATTTATTTTTGGTTTTTTCTTTTGTTTAGATTATTTGATGGTCTCAAGCCATTTCCAATAGATTATATTGACAGGAAATATAAAAATACTTTTGGTATTTTATTTGATGATATTTTAGCTGGATTTTATGTGGTTATATGTCTTGTGTTATTTATGGTTGGAAAAACATTTTTTAATTAATGAGAAGCTTAAATAGGAAAGTTGTTGCTTTATTGAAGAAAAAAAGAATTAAGTTAGCTATTGCAGAATCTTGTACTGGCGGTATGTTATCAAGTGCTATCACATCAATAAGTGGTTCTTCAAAAGTATTTAATATGGGTCTAGTTACTTACTCAAACATGTCAAAAAATCTACTTTTAAAAATTCCAAAACAAATTATAAAAAAACATGGTGCTGTCAGTAGTCAATGCTGTTCATATATGGTTAATAATTTATCAAAGATTGCTAAAGCTAATATAACTATTTCTATCACTGGAATAGCGGGACCGAATGGAGGAACAAAGTCAAAACCTGTTGGATTAGTGTATATTGGGTTAAAAAAGAAAAATAGAATTAAAATTCACAAATATTTATTTAAAAAGATGGATAGATCTAAAATCCAAAAAAAAACTGTAAAAAAGGCTCTGGAATTGATTTTAGAAATTCTTAAATAAGTTTATAGCTCTTTTTTCAAAAGCACTTGCAATTTCATTTAATCCTTTGTCGAATGATTTTTTCATAATCATATTATAAAAGATATTTTTAATTTCAAAATCTATTGAAAAATTGACCTCGCTCTGATTATTAATTTCTCGAATTTGCCATATATTTTTAAGATGTTTTAAAGGACCTCCGATATTGTTTACAAGAATCTTATCTTTATTTTTGTAATAAGTAACATGACTTTTATATGTTTGATTTAAAAATTTTTTTCCTACCGTTAAATCTGCCTCCATCTCAATAATATCATTCATTTCATTAACCTTGTGTATCTTTCCGTTAAGACACCATGGAACAAACTCGGGATACTTTTCTATATCAAGTATCATTTTAATAAGATCTTTTTTTTTACAGGGAATAATTTTTCTTATTGAAGCGTTAGGCATTTTGATTGCTCATCTCTTGCTTTTTTTAATTTTTTAAAATCTTCGTCTGCGTGATAAGAAGATCTTGTTAGAGGAGATGAGGCAACTAATAAAAATCCTTTTGATAAAGCAATATTTTTCAAATCAACAAATTCATGGGGTTTATAATATCTTTGAAGAGGATAATGTTTAGGTGATGGTTGAAGATATTGTCCTATTGTTAAAAAATCAACATTCGCAGTTCTCAAATCATCCATTACTTGTAAAATTTCGTTTTTATTTTCACCCAATCCAACCATCAAACCAGATTTAGTAAATACATTTGGTTTAATTTTTTTTGATGACTCCAGTAATTTTATAGAAGCAAAATATCTTGAACCAGGCCTAACACTTAAATAAAGACTTGGTACAGTTTCAATATTATGATTGAACACATCCGGCGACGCTTCTAAAACTTTTTCAAATGCATTTCCCTTTCTCAAGAAATCAGGTGTTAAGACTTCTATTGTTGTATTGGGATTATTTTTTTTTGTTTCTAAAACAACGTCTTTAAAATGACTTGCCCCACCATCTTCCAAGTCGTCTCTATCCACAGAGGTTATTACTACGTGATTTAAATTAAGTTCTTTTACAGCTTTTGAAATTTTTAAAGGCTCAAGTGGATCTAATTTATTTGGTTTTCCTGTTTTAACATCACAAAAAGCACAACCTCTTGTACAAGTATCACCCATTATCATAAAGGTTGCATGTTTTTTTACTCCAACATTCTGTAATATTTGGACAATTCGCTTCCTGGCAAACAGTATTTAAACCATTTTGATTTACTACTTCTTTGGTTTTAAAAAAAACTTTTGTATCTAATATTTTAGACCTAATCCAACTAGGTTTTTTTTTAATTGGATTAAATGGCTTATTAATTTTTTCTGGGTGTCTACTTTTAGTCATTTACTTTAATGATGATTTCTTCTTTTTTTCCTAATTTTAATTTATCTCTTATAAGTATGTCAACAAAATCAAAATTTAAATTTGTAGAAAGTAACGAATTCTTGTTATCAAAAATTTGAATTTCTTCAGTTAATTTGGTTTTTGTTTTGATTAATTTTTTTTCAAGTTCGCTTTTTTCGAAATATGATATTAAACCTCTCTCACCAGTCAGTAGATTAAGGATAATGTATAAAAATAAAAAAATGTTTAAAAATAAAATTTTTCTTTTTTTAAAAGCATTTAAAAAATTCATTATTATATTTTAGCCATTTTTGCTGATTTTCCAAGTCCATCCTCTATTCTCAACAGTCTATTATACTTAGACACCCTCTCAGAACGAGCTAAAGAACCTGATTTGATTTGTGAAGATTTTGTCGCAACACACAAATCAGCAATAAAAGTATCTTCTGAGTCGCCTGATCTATGTGAAATAATTGTTCTGAAGTTATTTTTTTGGGCAAGATCTATAACTTGTAATGTTTCACTAACGGTGCCGATTTGATTTAGTTTTACAAGTATAGCATTAGCAGAGTGTTCATCTATTCCTTTTTTTAACCTCTTTATATTGGTGGCAAAAAGATCATCCCCCACAATTTGAATATTGGTGCTTTTAGTAAGCTTATTCCAAGATTGCCATTCATCCTCAGAAAATGGGTCTTCAATAGATTTTATTGGGTATTTTTTTATCAAATTTGAAAAATAC
>CABYJW010000025.1 GCA_902519465.1 uncultured Pelagibacteraceae bacterium | reverse complement strand
TTGGCATCATCACTTTATCTTTTCGAACAATAGCCCCTATTCTAACTTGATCAGGTAAATTAGAGTCTTTAATTGATTTATTAACAAGTTCTGATGACTCAAGTATTTTAGCTTCTAAGAATTCGTATTGTCCATCTAGTAGTGTATAAACAGTATCGATTGTGCCCATGTGCACATGTTTCATAATAGTTGAAACTGTTGCCATTCTAGGATCAACTAAATCATCAATTTTTAGAGACTCCTGAAGAATATTGTAATTATGTTTATTTATAATTGCTATTGTTCTTTTAGAAGGAGTATATTTTTCAGCTAATACACAGGACATAATATTATCTTCATCATCATCGGTCAAAGCAAAAACTGTTTCAATCTCTTCGATATTTGCTTCCTTTAAAATTTTTTCATCCAACGGATCACCGCAAATTATAATTGAAGATGATAATTCACCAGCCAATTGTTCTGCTCTGGACTTGTTTTTTTCAATAATTTTTGTTCTTAGTCCATCAGATGATTCAAGAAGTTTAGCAAGATGGAGGCTAATATTTCCACCACCTATAATAAGTATTTTTTTTGCAAGCTTTTCGTCATGGCCAAAAACTGATAATAATTTCTTGATTTGGTCTGTACTTACAACTAAATATACTTTGTCACCTACTTTCATTTGATCGTTTTTTTTAAAAAAAACAAATTTTTCTTTTCTCTCTGCTCCAAATATATACGCTTTAAATTCAGGAAATTTTTTTGTTAAGTCGCTTAAAGGAACATTTGCTATTGGGCATTTTTTTTCAATTAAAATTTCAAGTAACTTAACCTTGTCTTTTACAAAAGGCACATTATCTAGGGCTCCTGGTGCTTCTAATTTTCGGAATAAGGATTTAGCAACTTCTCTCTCTGGAGATATAATTACATCGATTGGTATATTTGCTTTGCTATATAATTTACTCCATTTGGCCTCCAGAAATTCTTGTGATCTAATTCTTGCAATTTTTTTTGAAATATTAAATAGAGAACTTGCTATTTGACATACTATCATGTTTATTTCATCATTTCTGGTAACAGCGATAATCATGTCAGTATCTTTTGCGCCTGCACTTTCAAGCACAGAAGGTAAAGTAGCTCTACCAACTATACCCTTAACGTCTTGTGTGTCATTAATTTTTTTAATGTCTTCAGATGATTGATCAATAACAGTTACAGAGTGTCCTTGTGCCTGTAATTGTTTGCTGATTGAAAAACCGACCATGCCGGCGCCACAAATGATAATATTCATGATTAATTTATACCTTTGATACCCAAAGATTTAAGTTTTCTATGTAGTGCGGATCTCTCCATGCCAATAAATTCTGCTGTTTTAGAGATATTGCCCTTATTTTTTTTAAGTTGAGTAAGTAAATAATTTTTTTCAAAGTTTTCTCTTGCCTGCTTCAAGGGGTAATCCATCGAAAGATTAGTATTTGCTAAAGTTTGTGAATTATTTTTGCTTAAAATCTCATGAAGTAATCTTCCAATATTAGCCTTATTTTCATTTTGAGAAAGTATTGATATTCTTTCAACAAGATTTCTTAGTTCTCTTACATTACCTGGCCATTGATATGAATAAAGTAAATCATCATTGACGTTTATTTCAATTTTGGGAATTCCATTAATTTCTGATAATTTTTTTTGAAAATAGTCAATTAATAAAGGTATATCATCGGACCTGGAGTGAAGACTTGGAATGTCTATTGGCACAACATTGAGTCTGTGAAACAAATCTTCTCTAAAATTTCCCATTAAAACTTCATTTTTTAAATCTTTCGAGGTTGATGAAATTATACGTACATTGACATAAATATCCTGTTTACCATTTGATCTTTTAAATTTTTGATCTATTAAAATTCTTAATATTTTTGCTTGTGTATCCAATGGTATCTCCGAAACTTCATCAATTAAAAGTGTGCCGCCTTTTGCTTTTTCTAAAAAACCGTAAGTGATTGTTCCATCTGTATTTTCAGAACCAAAAAGTTCTTTCTCATAATTATCTCCTCTAAGTAAAGCACCATTTATCACAATAAAAGGTTTTATATTTCTTTGTGAATTTTTATGAATTTTTCTTGCTAAAAGCTCTTTTCCAGACCCCGTAGGTCCAGATATTAATATTCTACTGTCTGTTGATCCAAGTTTGGTTATAAGTTTCTTAATTTTTAGTACTTGATTATTTTGACCAATAAAGTCAAAAGAGTGGAAAGATCTATTTTCTAAATGTCTATTTTCTTTTCTTAAACTGATATTTTCTAGGCCTCGGCTAACAAAATTTAGAAGTTGTTCTGGAGCAAAAGGTTTTGTAATAAATTCATAAGCTCCAAGTTTTAAAGACTCGACGGCCATTTCGACATTAGCATGACCAGAAATCATTATAACTGGGACTAAATCTGTAATCGATTTAATTTTTTTTAATAACTCAATACCATCCTTATCTCCTTTATCTAATTTTACGTCAATTACAGCTATATCTGGCAGCTTTTTATCTATTTCAAAAATAGCTTGGTTGAAATTTGCAGCTTCTCTAACATGATAATTTTTATCTTTTAAAATCTCCGAAATTAAACTTCGAATATCAAAATTATCATCGATTACTAATACTTCTTGTTTCATTGATAAATAGGTAACTTTATAACTATCTTAGCTCCATCAGAATTTTTTAAAAAATTTATTTCTCCACCATGATCATTAATAATTTTTGAAACAATGGGTAGTCCTAAACCAGTTCCCTGCTTTTTTGTAGTAAAATAAGGTTTTGTGATGTTATCAATATCATTAAAACCTATGCCGTTATCAAGCATTTCGATCACTATATATTCATTATTTGTGTTCATTTCCATAGTAATTTTTCCTTGTAAATTGCTAATTTTTTGTTTTTTTTCATCAATTGCCTCAATTGAATTTTTTATTAGATTCAAAAAAACTCTATATAACTGCTCACTATCACCATTTACATAAAAATTTGAATTATTTTGTTTATCAAATTTGAAAGACAATTCCTCGTTAGACATTTTATAAAAAGATGTAGCTCTATTTAAAACTTCATCAATTTTAA
>CABYJW010000024.1 GCA_902519465.1 uncultured Pelagibacteraceae bacterium | reverse complement strand
CATTTGAGAATAATCAGTAATTAATCTTTCAATCCTTTCGACATCGTGACTAAGAAGTTTTATTAATTTAGTTCTTTCTATTTTATCAGTTGTATTGTCAAGAAGTTCGGATGCTCCTTTTAATGAAGCCAGTGGATTTCTAATTTCATGGGCTAGATCAGCTGACGAATTTTCAGCTTTTTGCGTCCTATATTGTAAATCTTTTGTCATATTATTTAGTGATCTTGAAAGTAGACCTAGCTCATCACTTCTACTTAAGAACTTCTCTATTTTTCCCATAGACTCGTCTTTTGCCTTGATAGACTCAGTGTAAGCAACTAGTCCGCCTATAGGTTTAAGTATATATCTGTTTAAAAATATCAAAAAAATTAGAATTACAATAGCTATTGCTAAAACAGTTCTTATAATAAAATTTTTTCTTTCCTCTACAGCAGTTAATATTTCATTTGTTTGCTCTGTAACTAATATATAGCCTACGACTTCTCCATTGATATTGGCATTACCTAACGTCTTAATAAATAGATTATCGCCTTCTTTAACCTCTAATACGGTTGGATCATCATTTTTTTTACTATTAATTATTTCTTTCAAATTATTTTCATTACTGCCTGTATTAAAATTATTTTTTAAACTTTCTTGATCTATTATTTTTTTTGTATCATTACTTTTAATTTCTTGTTCCATAACAATCTCTGTTTTTGTAAATACACTTTGATCCAGGTCTAAAACATTGGTATCTGCAATCAAATCTCCTGCGGTATTATAAAATTGAACCCTTTCAAGATTTTGGAAAAGAAATCTTGTCGACAACAAAAAATTTTTTAGACTATCTTTATTAAATTCTATACTTAGCCGTTCTAAATGATTAGAGGTATTATTAATTATTATGATGTGTTTTTCCATCCGTTGTTTTACTAAGTTAGGTTGAATACCGCTTAAATAGAAAAATGTAAGTGATCCCAAAAAAAGAAAGATGAAAAAATTAAATACTAAGAATTTTCTTAGAATAGATGAAGAACTTTTTACTAACTTCATTAATTAATATTCCATCTGTAACCACTACCATAACGAGTTTCTATTGAAGAAAATTTCTCGTCGACTTTTTTAAATTTTTTTCTTATCCTTTTTATATGGCTGTCTATAGTTCTGTCTTCTATGTCCGTATTCTCTTTATATGCAATATCCATTAAGTGCGCTCTCTCCTTAATAACGCCAGGTCTTTTGGCAAGCTCTTTTACGATCAAAAACTCTGTGGTTGTTAATTTTTCAGGTAATGATTGTCCATTCCACTCACATTCTAATTGATTTGGATCGAGTTTTAATTTTCCATGAGCTATTAAATTTTTTGAATCATCATTAACATTTGTTTTTTTTCTTAGCTGAACCCTAATTCTTTCAATTAAAACTTTTATTGAAAAGCCTCCAGACTTTTTAATAAAATCATCTGCCCCAAGCTTTAATCCTAAAAGTTCATCCACTTCTTCATCTTTAGATGTAAGGAATATGATTGGTATAGACATTTTTTTTCTAATTTTTTTTAATAACTCTTCTCCGTCCATTCTTGGCATTTTAATATCTACAACTGCTAAATCTGGGGGATTTCTAGATAGACCGACCAAGGCACTCTCCCCATCTATATAAGTTTGTACTTTAAAGCCCTCTCTCTCTAAAGCCATACTTATTCCGGTTAGAATATTTCGATCATCATCAACTAATGCAATTGTTTTTGACATTGTTAGTTTCCTATACAGTTTATAATAGTTTAAAATAAATTGTCAAAATTTAGGCATCAGTGTGCCTCATCCCAGTTATTTCCTGAATTAATGTTTACATCTAATGGAATTGTAAACATATGATGTTCTGAGCTTGATACCGACTCCATTGTTTTTTTAAGGACTTTTTCTACTTCTTTCTGACGACTCTTTTGGCATTCGAATACCAATTCATCATGTATTTGTAAAAGCATTTTAGTTTTATCTAATTTTTTTGATTTTAATAACCCATTAAGTTTTATCATTGCGAGCCTAATAATATCTGCTGCGGAGCTCTGAATTGGTGCATTAATTGCTGCTCTTTCTTGAAAACTTCTAACTGTGAAATTTTTATCATTTATTCCTCTTAAGTGAATTCTTCTTCCAAAAATATTATTAACATAACCATTTTTTTGACAAAACTTTATTGTGGATTTCATATATTCTTTAATCTCTGGAAATTTTTTAAAATAAGAATTTATAAATTCTAATGCTTCATTGTTAGAAACTGAAATTTGTTTTGCTAAACCATACTGTGTTATTCCATAAATGATTCCAAAATTTATTGCTTTTGCTTTTCTTCTTAAATTTGAGTCTACTTTTTTTATAGAAACATCAAAAACCTGGCTGGCTGTAAGACTATGAATATCCTCGTTATTGGTAAAAGCTTTTTTTAGTTCTTTAACATTTGCTAAATCGGCTAATATTCTCATTTCAACCTGGTTATAATCCGCAGATATTAAAATATTATTTTTTTCTGGAACAAATGCTTTTCTTATTTCTCTTCCGTCTTGTGATTTTATTGGGATATTTTGCAAGTTTGGATCACTAGAAGCAAGCCTACCAGTATTTGTTGCGGCAAGCAGAAAAGAGGTGTGAACTCTATTTGTTTTCGGATTAATATGTTCCTGAAGTGCATCTGTATATGTGTTTTTCAGTTTTGAAAGTTGCCTCCAATCTAGCACTAGACTTGGAAATTTATGACCCTTAAAAGCAAGATCCTCTAAAATTTTTGCACTAGTTGCTAAGCTACCTTTTTTTGTTTTTTTTAAATTTGCGATTTTTAAATCATTGTAAATGATTTCACCAAGTTGCTTCGGCGATCCGATATTAAATTCTCTTTTAGCTATCGAAAAGATGGTTTTCTCTATTTTTGATATTTTTTCAGTAAAATTTTTAGATAATTTTTTTAAGTATTCCTTATCAACTTTGACTCCATTAATTTCAATGCTCGCAAGGAGTTCGACCATTGGCTTTTCAAAAATTTCATAAATCTTTGTAAGTTTTTCTTGGTCCAACCTTTTTTTTAGTATTTGATATAGTCTAAATGTTACATCGGCGTCTTCTCCCGCATATTCAGTAGCTTTTTTTAGATCAACCTCTGAAAAAGTAATTTGTTTTTTTCCGCTTCCTACTAAATCTTTAAAAGAAAT
>CABYJW010000023.1 GCA_902519465.1 uncultured Pelagibacteraceae bacterium | reverse complement strand
AGATTTTTCGCAAACTTTTATATTTTTTTCAAAGTCAGTCATTAATAGAATCGTGTAAATATATCAAATTTATCACGTTTTTTTCTTAAATTTAAATTCTTTCGTGCTATATCTGAAAAATTTTCCTCTTTAAAAGCTTCTATCACTGATTTTGGGTTATCAAATCCCGTCATTTTACCCGTGTCATAATTTATAGGGAAAAAATTTATAGTTTCAGGAACTTTAAAATTTTTAATATCCTCTTTGTATATTGCGGTCTCTACAAATTTTTTAAATATCGGCAATGCGGCTTTAGATCCAGTTTCGTATTTCCCAAGTGATTTGGGATTATCATAACCAACATACACACCTATAGTTAAATTAGATGTTGATCCAATAAACCATGCATCGAAATTATCATTTGTTGTACCGGTTTTCCCAGCAATAGGTAAATTTAAATTCTTAAGTTTTTTTCCAGTACCCCTTTTTACAACGCCCTCAAGCATAGAGGTGATTTGGTAAGCTGTTTCTTTACTGATGACTTGATCACTTTTGTTTATAATTTCAGGTGTACTATCGTCTTGAATGTTTACTTTGTCGCAACTTTTGCAATTTCTTTTTTCAGAGTTAAATATAGTTTTTCCTCTTCTATCTTGGATTCTGCTAATTAAAATTGGTTTTACTTTTTTTCCTCCATTGATGAAAATACAATATGCATTCGTTAAATTTATTAGAGTAGTTTCATTAGAACCAAGTGAAACAGATAAAAGTTCAGGTACATTATCATAAATTCCAAGATCTTTAGAAATTTTAGAGATTTTATTAAATCCAACTGTTTGTGCAATTCTTACTGTCATTAAGTTTCTTGATTTCTCTATACCTTTTCTCAATGTTGATAACCCGTAAAATTTCTTACCATAATTTTCTGGTTTCCAATTTTTTAAGCCAACACCTTGTTCACTTACAAAAGGTGCATCTAAAACGACTGAATTTGGTAAATAGCCATTTTCTAATGCAGCGGAATAAACTATTGGTTTAAAAGCAGAGCCAGGTTGTCTTTTAGCTTGGGTCGCTCGATTAAATTCACTAGAAACAAAACTGTAGCCACCAACTAATGCTTTCACTTTTCCATTATGTGGGTTCATCACTACTATGCTCCCGTTAACAATTGGCAATTGTTTTAATACCCAATTATCCTCAATCTTTTTTATAAAAATTACATCACCTACTCTAAAAAGTTCTTTAAAGTTTTTTTTCTTAGTCCAATTTAAGTTTTTAAAAAAAATTTTTTGAATTTTATTACTTTTTAATATTTTAATTTCTGAAACAAATTGTTCAATATTTATTACTTCTGCGATTTCCCAATTTAAAGTTTGGTCGATTTCGAGTGATTGTAATTTATTTTTCCAATCAATATTATTTTTTGTATTAACAATTGGACCTCTCCAACCATGGCGTTTATCGTAGGACTCTATGCCATACCTTAAAGCATTTAGGGCAGCAATTTGATATTTTCCATTTAATGGGGATGAAATAGACAAGCCCTCTGAATATAATTTCTTAAAACCATAATCAGTTTTAACTATTCTTCTAATTTCCTCAGTGTAAGATTTTGCCTCTTTTAAAAGTAAAATCTTTCTATTGTTTAATATAACTTCTTTTTTTTCAAGCTGTTTAAATTTCTTATTGGTTATGTAGCCATTTTCCATTAAATTATTTAAAACTAAATTTCTTCTGGTCTTGGCTAATGATTTTGATTTATAAGGATTGTATTTGCTTGGTGCCTTTGGAAGTGCTGCTAAAAGTGCAGCTTCATTGTAATTAAGTTCTTTAACTGATTTGTTAAAATATTCTAAACTTGCAGATGCAACTCCATAAGTTCCTTGTCCCAAGTAAATTTCATTTAAATATAATTCAAGAATTCTTTTTTTGGTATAAGCTTTTTCAATTCTAAACGCTAAAATCGCCTCTTTAATTTTTCTCTTAAGAGATACCTCGTTAGTGAGCAAAAAGTTTTTAGCGACTTGTTGTGTTATTGTTGATGCACCCTCTAATCTTTTATCAGTTAATACATTGCTAATATTTCTTATAATTGCTCTAGTTACTCCTCTTGCATCTATACCGGGGTGATCAAAAAAATTTTTATCTTCCGCAGACAAAAAAGAAAATATTACTTTATCAGGTATTGCTTCGTAGGGTATAAAAAGTCTTTTTTCGATAGCATATTCTGCAATAAGTTGGCCATTATCGTCATATACTCTGCTTAAAACTGAAGGTTCATAAACAGCTAATTTTTTAAAGTCTGGCAAATCATGAGAGAAATACCAAAAGGCTGAGAAAAGTAAAAATACAGTTGTAAGCAATATTAAAGTTATCGTTTTAAATATAGCGTTATAAATTTTTTTCATTTTTTTTTCTTTAATTTTAATAAATCTCTATATTTTGGCTATCATAAGGCACCATAATACCTAAAAAAATTGCGTTTAATAATACCAAAAAATAATGTATAAATATTTCAAGTAAACTTTATTAATTATTATGAGAATTAACAATAAAATATCTATGAACAGGTTTTATAACACATGCAAAAGAATTTATATATTGATGCTTCGCATCCAGAAGAGACTAGGATTGTACTTAAATCAGAATCAAATATTGAAGAATACGAATCCGAAAATAAAAATAGTCTAAATTTAAAAAGCAACATTTACTTGGGGAAAGTCGGTAGAGTTGAACCATCCCTTCAAGCAGCATTTATAGATTTTGGAAGAGAACGACATGGATTCCTAGCTTTCAATGATATTCAGTCGGACTACTATGAAATACCTACTGAGGATAAAGAAGAGCTGAAGAAAGCAGAAGAAAAAATTAGAGAAGACCTTAAAGAAAGTAATGAAAATAAAGACGGAGATAGAGTTGAAGAGCCTGCACTAAATTCTAATGGTGATAATAATAGTGAATTAAAACCTCCTGATGTTGATCAGCCAGATAAAACAAGAGAGAAATTAAAAAATAGATACGGAATAAGAAAATATAGAATTCAAGAAGTAATTAGGCCTGGTCAAGTTCTTCTAGTTCAAGTCATGAAAGAAGAAAGAGGACAAAAAGGTGCGGCTCTAACAACTTTTTTATCTTTAGCTGGTAAATATATCGTCTTAATGCCAAATACAGCAAAAGGCGGAGGAATCTCTAGAAAGATTTTTAATTATG
>CABYJW010000022.1 GCA_902519465.1 uncultured Pelagibacteraceae bacterium | reverse complement strand
ATTATTAAAAAAACCGCTGAAAGAATACCAAAAGTTTTAAATTTATTATTTACCCCCTCAGTATTTTGATAAGTATTTATTAAGTTATTTGTTTTTAACCAATAAATAATTAACAGTACAGACGCTAAAAACATCGAAGGTTTAAAAATTAAAAATGTCGGATATGTTCTTGCTGTTCTACTTATCGACACACCTCCATCAAAATATGGAAATGTAGGACCAGATCTACCGATTTGATCAACACTTAAAAAAGTATTGTCAAAAATTTCATAATTTACTGAAATGAATAAACAAAGATTAATTGCAATAAATGGAATTATAAATATCCATAAACTCAACTTTTTAATTTGAGTTCTATATTCCATTTAATTCGAGACTACTTTCGTTTATTTCTTTTTCTTGCTCTTCTTTTTTTTGAGCCGATCTTTCGTCTTCCTCTATGTTTTTTTGGATAACCCATATTTTACTTTTTATTATCATTTAAAAAGTTTTTTTTCAATTTAAATAATTTTAGTAAAATTTCTCTTTGCTTAACCAATTTGTATCAAAATCTGAACTAATGAACTTTTCGTGTGTAAGTATTTTTTTATGAAGGTCTATCGTGGTTATTATACCGTCAACAACAAATTCATTCAGAGATCTCATCGTTCTTTGTATGGCCTCTGTCCTATTCCTGCCTTTGCAAATTAATTTACAAATTAAACTATCGTAATAGGGTGTAATTTTACATCCCTGGAAAATTGAACCGTCAACTCTTGTTCTAAAACCAGATGGTTGATGACAAATAGAAATTATACCTGGGCTTGGTTGGAAATCTTTTGAAGGATCTTCTGCGTTTATCCTGCATTCTATAGTATGACCTCTAGCGCTTACATCATCTTGTTTAAGAGCTGTGTCTCCTGAATGCGCAATCCATATTTGTTCTTTAACGATATCTATACCTGTTTGAACTTCAGTCACAGGATGCTCAACTTGAATTCTTGTATTCATTTCAAGGAAATAAAATTTCCCGTTTTCATAAATATATTCAACTGTACCAGCGCCTTCATATCCTATTGCTTCTACCATCTTCACAGTTTTATTTAATAAATCTGATCTCGTTTTTTCATTTAATACCGGACTAGGTGTTTCCTCAATAAGTTTTTGATGTTTTCTTTGAACTGAACAATCTCTCTCATTTAAATGGACTGTTCTATTTTTTCCTGACAAAACCTGAACCTCAATATGTCTTGGGTTTTTAAAATATTTTTCAATATACACCTCATCATTTCCAAAATATTTTTTTGCTTCCAATCGAGCTAGCGAAAATAGTTCATCCAATTTACTCTCATTTTCTACAATTTTCATTCCTTTTCCTCCACCTCCACCTGAGGCTTTTATTAATACTGGGTAACCAATTTTTTTACAAATTACTTTCGCATCTTTTGAATTTTTAACACCTCCATCAGAACCTTCAATGATAGGCAAACCATTTTGTTTAGCTATTTTTTTTGCTTCAATTTTATCACCCATCTTTTTTATAATATCAGAACCTGGACCTATAAATTTAACTCCGTGTTTTTGAACTATCTCAGCAAATTTATAATTTTCGGATAAAAAACCATAACCCGGATGAATAGCTTGGGCCCCTGTAACATCAACAGCCGACATTATTGCTGGAATATTTAGATAGCTATTTCTCGGTTCATGAGAACCTATACAAATACTTTCATCTGCTAAACGAACATGCATTGAGTCAGAGTCAACATCCGAATGAACCGCAACAGTTCCTATTCCCCATTCTTTGCATGCTCTTATCACTCTAACGGCGATCTCACCTCTATTTGCGATTAAGACTTTCTTGAACATTTATTATTTTAAAAGAACCAAAGTTTGTCCGAATTCAACTGCTTGACCGTCCTGGACTAGAATTTTTTTAACCTCACCGTCAGCTGTTGATGGAACATGGTTCATTGTTTTCATAGCTTCGACTATCATCACTGTTTGCCCTTTTTTAATTTTTTGTCCCACCTCAACAAATTTCTTTCCTCCTGGTTCGGAAGCCAAATAAGCAGTGCCTATTATTGGTGAACTTACTTTTGTGCCACTTTCTTCCTCTTTTGTATTTGTTAAACCAGGTTTATGAGCTGTTATATTGGTGTTTGAAACTAAGTTTTTTCCTACTTTAATTTTTTTATTACCATCCTGATACTCAATTTCTGTCAATCCAAACTCATCAAGATAACTTTTTAGTTCCTCAATTAATTTTTTGTCGATTTTCATTTTGTTAATAATTTTTTTATACCATTAAGTGCCATTATATAACCTTCGATACCTAAACCACATATTATTCCGTCTGCAGCTTTACTAATCAATGATTTATGCCTGAATTCCTCTCTTTTGTAAATATTTGTTATATGTAACTCGATTGTAGGTTTTTTTACGGCCAACAAAGCGTCTAAAATAGCTACCGACGTATGTGTATAACCTCCAGCATTAATAATGATACCCTGATATTTTTTTCTAGCTTCTTGAATAAAATTTACTATTTCTCCTTCAATATTGGATTGTTTAAAGTCTATTTTCAATCCAATTTTGTCTGAATGAGCCTCACATTTTTTTTGTATATCCTGTAAAGAAATACTTCCATATTTCTCTTTTTCTCTAGTTCCTAGAAGGTTTAAATTTGGACCATTTATAACAAGGATTTTTTCACTCATTTTGATATAATAAAAATTAAAAATATCTCAATTATGGCAAAAATTCAATTAAATGGAAAATCAATTAAAATAAACAGTAATTCTTGCATTAAAGACCTAATTAAAAAATTTAAACTCAAGGAAAATAAGATAGCTATAGAACTAAATGGAGTTATTTTGCCAAAAAAATTTTATTCTGCAAAAAAAATTAAAGATAAAGATAATATCGAAATTGTGCAATTTATCGGTGGCGGATAGATGAAAAAAGATATTTTAAAAATAGATAATATTAAATTAAACTCACGTTTAATTGTTGGAACTGGTAAATATAAAAATTTTAAAGAAACAGCAGAGGCAGTGCGAGCGTCTGGCGCGAATATGGTGACAGTTGCTGTAAGAAGAGTAAATATTTTAGATAAAAACAAACCAGTATTAATGGATTATTTAAATCCAAAGAAAATTATTTATCTTCCAAATACAGCCGGATGTTTTAATTCAGATGACGCATTGAGAACTTTAAGACTTGCTAGAGAAATGGGTGGCTGGAAACTTGTTAAGTTGGAAGTATTAGGAGATAAAACAACACTTTATCCAAATATGATTGAAACTTTAAAATCTACTAAAATATTAGTCAAGGAAGGTTTTAAAGTAATGGTTTACTGTTCCGACGATCCTATAATTGCAAAACAATTAGAGGATTTTGGTGCTTCAGCGATTATGCCGCTTGCTTCACCAATTGGATCAGGCAGAGGCATAAGAAACAAATTAAATTTATCTATTATAATAAATAATTCAAAGGTTCCAGTTATTGTTGATGCAGGTATAGGAACAGCATCTGATGCTGCAATTGCAATGGAACTTGGATGTGATGGTGTATTAATTAATACAGCAATTGCTAAAGCAAAAAAACCAATTTTGATGGCAGAGTCAATGAAATACGCAGTCATAGCTGGCAGAAAATCTTTTTTATCTGGAAGAATAAAAGCTCAAAAATACGGTTCAGCAAGCAGTCCGTTAAAAGGACTAATTTGATTTAATTTTTTTTCTTCTTACCCAAAGCGTCTTGCCTAAAGTCTTATTATTTTTTTTATTATTTTTTAAATCATCAGACCCGATTTTTTTTGTTTTTGATATTTTGATAACGTTATTAGATAATTTTTTTTCAATATTTTTTACACTTTCAACTTTATTTATTAGTTTTTTATTCTTGTTAAATAAGTGTATTTTGTATTCTGGAATGATAAGACTATTATCTGTAAAAATATTTATTTTAAACTTGTATGTTTTTTCAAAAAAAGAAATTTCGTTTTTAAAAAAAGAACTCAAATAGTTATTAATTTTATCAGGCACAAAGGCAGTTATTGTTTTTGTTTTGTTTGAAAAAGCTAACAATTCAATTTTTTTAATAATTTTTTGTGAGAATGACTCCATAGATAAATTTGTCTCCCACTTTATGCTGCTTTCTTTCAATCTTTGACGTGTCATCTCTAATAGTCCAAAATTACTTATTCTTCCGACCTGAATTCTAGCTCTGTCTAATTTAAGCTTATCTTTCATTTTCCTTTCAACAAGCCTCTTATTATGAAAGTTCATCATATCTATGAAATCAATCACAATTAGACCTGACAAATCTCTAATTTTAATTTGTCTAGAAATTTCTTCTGCAGCCTCAAGATTCGTATTTAATGCTGTCTTTTCTATATTGATTTGTTTTGTTGATTGCCCAGAGTTCACATCAATAGCAACTAATGCCTCTGTAGGATTTATAACCAAATACCCACCAGATTTTAATTTTACCAATGGCTCAAAAATTTTATTTAAATCTTTTTCAATCCCGGCGCTATGAAACAAAGGTATTTTACCTCTATATTTTTTTACAAATTTTGAATTTCTTGGCATAAACTCTTTCATAAAAGATTTTGCTTTTTGATAACCTTCATTACCCTCCACATGTATATATTTGGTATCATTGTCATATATATCTCTTAACGCTCTCTTAATTAC
>CABYJW010000021.1 GCA_902519465.1 uncultured Pelagibacteraceae bacterium | reverse complement strand
ATCAAAATATGAAGTAATTCTCAACAAATATTACGAATATGACAAGGAAATTTACCAGAATATTCATTTATTAAAAGAAAAAATAAATTCCTCCAAAGATTTAATAAATTATTCTGATGACCTTAAAAACCTTGAAAGAAAAATTACCATGTTTCATGCTAAAGTCATAAATGAGATCTTAAAAAAAAATGGGATTGATCTCGTTGGTTTTCATGGACAAACTATTTTACACAATTCAGAAGAGCGAATTTCACGACAGCTTGGTGATGGAAATTTACTATCCCAATTAACAAAAAAAAATATTGTTTATGATTTTAGACAAAACGATATTAAAAACGGAGGTGAAGGTGCACCATTAACACCTATTTTTCATCAATTAATTTTAAAGCAAAATAAAATTGAAGTTCCTTCTTGTGTTCTAAATATCGGTGGTATTTCAAATATTACAATTGTTGGAAATTATTATCCTTTTGACTTTACAAGTAGAGATATAGGTCCAGGAAATTGTTTAATAGATTCTTGGGTAAGAAAAAATTCTAACCAAAAATTTGATAAAGACGGCAAACTCGCATTCATTGGTAAAACAAATGAAATCATACTTGAACAAGCCCAAGAGCTTTATTCAAATAGGCCAAATCAAAAAACTTTGTCTTTAGATGTAAATGATTTTGATGTTTCTTTTGCAAGAGGTTTATCTTTAGAAGATGGTTCTGCGACTTTAACAGATTTCACAGGAAGAATAATTGGAGCGGCCTTATTTACACTGTTATCTAATGTAAGAGAAAAACTTTTCAGGGTTTTAGTATGTGGCGGAGGAAGAAAAAACAAAACACTGTTAGATAAAATTAAAAACAGAACGTTAAAAAATATTATACTTCAGCCAATAGATGACTATGGTATTGATGGAGACTTTGTGGAGTCCCAAGCGTTTGCTTATCTTGCTATAAGATCTTTAATAAATGAACCAATATCTTTTCCAAATACAACTGGTTGTTCAAAACCTTCAATCGGCGGAAAAATAATTAAATTTAAATAAGTTCTGTGCTCTTTTTTACGTATTCATTAATTGTAATCTTTAACTCTTCCTCTTTATTTGAAAAAAAATGATTAGAATTTTTTATTTCAGAAAAATCGACTTCAATTCCTTTTTGATTTTTCAATCTATTATTTAGTTCATTTATACTTTCTTTTGATACTAACTCATCTTTTTCACCATAAATTACTTGACCAGATGTTGGACATGGGGCTAAAAAAGTAAAGTCATAAACATTTGGTTGTGGTGCTATCGAAATAAATTTTGTAACCTCAGGACGTCTCATTATTAATTGCATACATATCAAAGAACCAAATGAAAACCCTGATACCCAACATTGACTATAATCTTGATTTTCTCTTTCTATCCAATCTAGGGCAGACGCTGCATCAGAAAGTTCACCTTGTCCATTATCGAATGTTCCTTCACTTTTGCCAACACCTCTAAAATTTAGTTTCAAAACGGAAAAACCATTTTTGACAAAAACATTAAAAGTTTCCTGAACTACTCTGTTATTCATTGTTCCTCCGTATTGTGGATGAGGATGTAAAACAACCGCTATGGGAGATCCTTTTTTTGTGTTTTTATAATATTTAGCCTCTAACCTTCCTGATGGTCCTGGTAAAAAAACTTCAATACTTTTCTGTTTCATAATTAATAATGATAATTAGTTTCAAAAAAAAAATAGATTTATAACACGTTTTATGAGCGACAAATTATTTTTTTATCAAGTTGACTATTTTAGTGGGAATAACTAAAAAACATAAGTAAACGGAGGAAAAAATGAAACTAACTTCTAAAGGTAGATACGCAGTAATGGCTATGGCTGATTTAGCTTCAAATCAGAACTCTAAACCGGTTTCTTTGATTGATATTTCTTTAAGACAAAATATCTCCTTGTCTTATTTGGAGCAATTATTTTCAAAATTAAAAAGTGAAAAGCTAGTAAAGAGTGCCCGGGGATCTCACGGAGGTTATCTGTTAGAGAAAAATCCTAAAGATATTAAAATATTAAATATTATTACTGCTGTAGATGAAGAAGTAAAAACACTAAAATGTAAAAGAGACTCAAAAAAAGGTTGTAATGGTAAAAACACAAAGTGCATAACTCATAATCTTTGGGATGATTTAGAAAACCATATAAATAGTTTTTTTGACAAAGTTAAATTGGAAGATTTAGTAGAAAAGAAAATTTAAATATTAATTAAATGAAAAATCAAAATATAAATACAAATCAAGAATATAAATATGGTTTTACAACGGATATCGAAAATATTCGAGCTCCAAAAGGCTTGAATGAGAATTCAATAAAATTTATTTCTAAAATGAAAAAAGAACCAAAATGGATGTTAGATTGGAGACTGAAAGCATTTAGTAGACTTAAAAATTTAAAAGAACCAAATTGGCAGAAACCTAAGTACCCCAAAATAGATTACCAAGACTTATATTATTATTCAGCACCAAAAAGTGCCTCAAACAAACCAAAAAGCTTAGATGAAGTGGATCCCAAACTGCTTGAAACATATAAAAAACTTGGCATTCCACTAAATGAACAAAAGAAATTAAGTGGCGTTGCTGTTGATGCAGTTTTTGATTCAGTTTCTGTGGCAACAACTTATAAAGATGAATTAACAAAAAAAGGAATTATTTTTTGTTCAATATCTGAAGCAATACAAAAACATCCAGATCTAGTTAAAAAATATATTGGCTCTGTGATACCAATTACAGACCATTACTTTGCAACTCTCAATTCAGCAGTTTTCACAGATGGCTCATTTGTCTATATACCTCCAAATGTTAGATGCCCAATGGAGCTTTCGACTTATTTTAGAATCAATGCTTCAGAAACAGGTCAATTCGAAAGAACATTAATAATTGCAGATAAAGGTAGTTATGTTAGTTACCTTGAAGGTTGTACAGCACCGATGCGTGATGAAAATCAATTACACGCTGCTAATGTAGAGCTAATAGCTTTAGATGATGCCGAAATTAAATATTCTACAGTTCAAAATTGGTATCCGGGTGATAAAGATGGTGTAGGTGGAATATATAACTTCGTAACTAAAAGAGGAGCTTGCAGGGGAAAAAATTCAAAAATTTCATGGACACAGGTCGAAACAGGTTCTGCTATCACATGGAAATATCCAAGCTGTATCCTGCAAGGAGACAATTCTGTTGGAGAATTTTATTCAATAGCTATTACTAACAATCATCAAAAAGCAGACACGGGCACAAAGATGATTCATCTTGGAAAAAACACAAAAAGTAAAATTATTTCAAAAGGAATATCAGCCGGTAAAGCCGACAACACTTACAGAGGTTTAGTTGATATATCCAGAAGAGCGAAAAATTCAAGAAATTATACTCAATGTGACTCACTTCTTATGGGAAATAAATGTGGAGCACATACCGTTCCATACATTAAAAATAAAAATTCATCCTCTACAGTTGAGCATGAGGCAACAACATCAAAAATAAATGAGGAACAATTATATTATTGTAATCAAAGAGGACTTAACCAAGAAGAGGCAGTGAGTTTAATAGTTAACGGCTTTTGTAAAGAAGTTTTACAACAATTACCAATGGAATTTGCTGTAGAAGCTCAAAAATTAGTGGGTATTAGCTTGGAAGGAAGTGTAGGTTAATGGAAAACAGGTTTCATTTAGCTATACCGGCAGGTGACTTGGACAAAGCAATAAAATTTTATTGTGATACTTTAGGCTGTAGTAGAGGTAATGCAGAATTTAAATATCCTGATGCTTGGGCTGATATTAATTTTTGGGGAAATGAATTAACATTGCATGCAACAGATCCTAATAAAAAAAATATAAGTGAAAGACACAATGTAGATATGGGAAATGTCACTGTCCCACATTTTGGAGTTCATTTAGATTCAGAAACTTTTAAAAATTTAAAAGAAAGGCTTATAAGTAAAAAAATTAAGTTTATAGATCCACCATATATAAGGTTTGAGGGTGAAGATATTGAACAAGAGACCATGTTCTT
This sequence comes from uncultured Pelagibacteraceae bacterium, assembly GCA_902519465.1. GTDB lineage: Bacteria > Pseudomonadota > Alphaproteobacteria > Pelagibacterales > Pelagibacteraceae > Anoxypelagibacter. Next base: position 1,435 of record CABYJW010000021.1, on the reverse strand, counting down.
AGAGGACCCAAACGGAAATTGCATGGAAATAAAAACCATGAAAAATCCTAATACATTATTTAAAAAGTAAAATGAAACTAGATATTAAGTTAAACGAGTACAAAAACAATATTGATTCTTTAAAGGCTATAGAAAGTCTTGAAGTTTATAGATGGCTTATTTCGTTGGGGGAAAAATTAAATGACGATCCACTTAGCGAAGAAAGACGAACAATTAAAAATAAAGTAAAAAGTTGTCAGTTTGAATTATTCGTAGATTATGAAAATGGACGCTTTAAATCTTGGAGCAAGGCTATGGTTTCTGCTGGGTATGCCTATATTTTAATAGATATTTTCAATTCTTTGCCAATTGAAGAAGCAAAAAAAATCACAATAAACGATTTCAAAAAAATTAAAATGGATGAGTTATTGACCATGAGTAGAAAAACCGGTTTTTATGAAATGATAGAAATTATGATAGGTAAATTGAAAAATGTTGGAAATTAAAAACCTTAAAGCATCGATTAACAACAGAAATATTCTTAAGGGTTTAAATTTAAAAATTAATCCTGGAGAAGTTCATGCAATTATGGGCCCAAATGGATCAGGAAAAAGTACTTTGGCAAATATTTTATCTGGAAAAAGTGGTTATGAAATAACGGGTGAATTAAAGTATCAAGGAAAGGATCTTAAAGATATACCCGTAGAGGAAAGGGCTCAGAAAGGAATTTTTTTAGCATTTCAATACCCTTTGGAAATTCCAGGAGTAAACACCAATAATTTTCTTAAAACGTCATTAAATACGATAAGAAAAGCCAGAGGCCAAAAAGAAATCGATACAATTAATTTCTTAAAATTAGTTAAAGAAAAATCAAAGGAATTAGGTATTGATGAAAAGATTCTTTCTAGGCAACTAAACGTAGGCTTTTCAGGAGGAGAAAAGAAAAAAAATGAAATTCTACAAATGAAAATTTTAGATCCAAATTTAATTGTACTAGATGAGACAGACTCTGGATTGGATATTGACGCACTAAAAACTATTGCTGATGGTGTCAATACATCAAGAAATAAAGAAAAAGCTTTTTTAGTTATAACTCATTATCAAAGACTTCTTGATTATATAAAGCCAGATCATGTCCATGTTTTGTCAGATGGTAAAATAATCAAATCAGGAACCAGAGAACTTGCACTAGAGTTAGAAAAAAAGGGTTATAAAAAAATAAATTAAATGATTGAAAATTTTAAAATCGATTCTAACGAAATTGATAAAATAAAAAATATAAACAATGATGACAAAAATTTTAGGATTGAAAATTTAAATTCATTTAATAGTACGGGTTTTCCAGGTAAAAAAGAGGAAGATTGGAAGTTTTCAGATACTAGAGCGATATTTTCAAAAAACTTTAGAAAGTTGAATTTAGATAATTCAAACTCTAAAGAGATAGATATTAAATTAA
>CABYJW010000020.1 GCA_902519465.1 uncultured Pelagibacteraceae bacterium | reverse complement strand
GGAAATGAACGAAGCAACCAACCTGCCAGTAATAGCAGACTGTGATACAGGATATGGAAATGCAAGCAATGTAATTCATATGATAGATAAGTACGAAAGAGCAGGAATTGCAGGGATTTGCATTGAGGATAAAAAGTTTCCAAAAATCAATAGTTTTATTGAGGGCAAACAAGAGTTGGCCTCAATTGACGAGTTTTCAGGTAAAATTAAAGCAATTAAACAGCATCAAAAGAACAAAGAAACTGTATGTATTGCAAGAGTAGAGGCATTAATTGCAGGCTGGGGCATGGAAGAAGCTTTAAAAAGAGCTAATGCTTATGCTGACTCGGGTGCAGACTTAATTTTAATTCATTCAAAAAAGAAAGAACCCGATGAAATCATTGAGTTTTGTAAAAACTTTAATAATAGATTGCCTTTAGTGGTTGTTCCAACTACTTATCCCAACTTTAACGAAAAACATATGCCAGAGTTAGGTATAAAGATCGTCATTTATGCTAATCACATACTCAGAACAATAATTTCATCAACTGCCGTAACACTAAAAGATATTTCAGATACTAATGATTTATCAAGAGTAGATAAAAAAATAGCTAAATTATCCGAAGTATTTGATTTAATTGGTATGAAAAAATTAAAAGAAAATGAAAAAAATTACAACTCTAACGATAAGTCAAATATTCAATGCATTATACCCGCTGCTGGAGTTCCTTTGTTTGGAAGTTCAGATGGTAAAAATCATAAAATTCCAACTTCTCTGCTAAAAATTGGTGAAAAAAAGATTATTGATAGAAATATAGAAACATTAAATTCTATTGGCATTCAAAATATAAAAATAATTACAGGATATAAATCTAGTCTTTTCGAAAAAATTAGTGCAACGAAAATTAATAATAATATTTTTGAAAAAACAACCCAACTATTTTCTATAATCAAAGGATTTGAAGACACAAATAGTCCAATTTTAACATTATTTTCTGATATTATTTTTGAAGCAGATTTAATTGAGAAGTTAATTGACACAAAATCAGATATTGTTTTAGCAATGGACGCAGTTAGTCCAAGTGCAACGGAATTTAATGATAAAATAATAGCAGAATTTGATCCAATTAGAGATTTTAGGACCATGATTACCAATAAAAAAAATTTCGTTAAAAAAATTGGAAAGTATATTAATAATAAAGATGCGAATTTCGAATTTACTGGTTTAGCTTTTTTTTCTGAGAAAGGAGTTGGCGTTTTAAAAAGCTCAATAAAAGAACTGTCAAAAAAGAAAAAATTAGAGGATATAGATTTTTGTGAGATGATGGAATTTATAATTAATAACACTGACCAAAAAGTATTAGGTCTTGAAGTTAATGGAGGATGGCTTGAAATAAGATCTAAATCAAATTTTGAATACGCCAAAAAAATATTTTTATAATTAATGATAGATCCAAAAGACTTTGTAAAAGCATTTAAAAAACAAAATATCAATTATTTTGTTGGAGTTCCTGATAGCGTGCTAGATACTTTTATAAATTTTCTTCACTCTCAAAAAAGAGGATTAACACATAGAGTAGCTGCCAATGAAGGAGGTGCAATAGGATTAGCAACAGGTTATGCCATTTCAAAAAAAAGAATTCCGGTAGTCTATTTTCAAAATTCAGGTTTAGGCAATGCAATAAACCCGTTAACCTCAATAGTTGATAAAAAAGTTTATGGTATTCCAATGATACTGGTCATAGGCGTCAGAGGTGGGTTTAATTTTAGAGACGAATTACAACACCATAAAATGGGACCTATAACATTAAAAATACTCAAATCTCTTGGTATTCCCTATAAAGTAGTAAACGAGAAAAAATTTAATCACCAAATTAGACACGCATTAAAATATTCAAAAAATAACAGCCAACCATTCGCACTAATAATAAAACACAATTCATTTAAAAAACAGAAAAATCATAAAATTTTTGGCAAACAAAAAGAAAAATTTAGAAGATACGAGTATATTGAGGTACTTTTAAAAAATCTAAAAAAAAATACCTATTTAGTCGGTTCTACAGGCTTCGCAACAAGAGAACTTAACTATTTTGCTAAAAATTTAAATTTAAACACATCTAAATTTTTTTATTGCATAGGGGCAATGGGGCATGCAAATCAAATAGCAAATGAGATAGCCTTACAAAAAAAAAAAAATAAAGTTATAATACTTGATGGAGATGGTGCATTAATTATGCATTTAGGCAATTTATCAACTATCAAAAAAACCATGCCCAGAAATTTAATACACATTGTTTTTGATAATAAAATACATGAGTCAACAGGTGGACACCCTGTTAGCGATACAAATTTAAATTTTAAATTAATATTTAAAGCTTTTGGTTATAAAAAAATTTTTGAAATTAACAATCCAAATAAATTAGTTAATATCCTAAAAAACAAAAAATTAGTTAACACAGCAGTTATTATAAAAACAAAACCTGGTACAATTAATAATCTTCCGAGACCCTCTCTAAAAGATCTAATTTATTTTAAGAAAAATTTTTAATAAAAATGAAAGCAGTAATTCTAGCAGCAGGTTTAGGGAGTAGAATGGGCAATTCAATAAACGCTAAACCTAAATGTCTGCTAAAATTTCAATCATCGACACTTTTAGGAAGATTAATTTCCCAATTCAAAAAGTATAAAGTCAATGATATAATAATTCTTACAGGCTATAAGTCAAACGAGATAACCAATCTTTATGGAAAATCTTATAAATGCATTTTCTATGAGGATTATGATAAAACAAATAATCTTCAAACACTGTGGTCTATAAAAGATCTATTAGACGATGAAACTATAATTTCTTTTGCAGACGTAGTAGTTGAAGACGAAATAATTAAAAAAATTGTTAATTCAAATTATAATTTTAGTTTACTAATTGATACAGCTAAATTGAGAGATAATACAATGTATGTTTCTAATAAAGAAAATTTATTAAAGAGTATAACTATAACAAAAAAAAAAGAAGCAACAGGAAATTTTATAGGAATTTCAAAAGTTAAAACTTCTTATTTAAAACATTTCATTAACTCAATGTCCAAATTAATAGGCAAATCTAATGACTACTACTATACAATGGCAATCAACCTTATGATTGAAAATAATTTGAAGATTAACACTATAGATGTAAACGGGAAATTTTGGACAGAAATTGATGAACCTGCAGATTATAAAAAACTTTTATTAAAAAAGGCAATAATTCAATGAAGGAATATACAAAAATTTATCTTAGAAGCAAAAAAAAGGCTTATATTTTTAATTAAATTAAATTTGTAAATTTAAATATAATTAAAAATTAATTTACTTATAGATATTTTAATCTTTTAGTATATATAAAAATTATGGAAAAAATATTAGATTTAGGATGTGGCCCATTTAGAAAATATCCAGGAGCAATCGGTGTTGATTTTAATGACGATTGCAAGCCAGATATTGTTCATGATTTAAACAAATTTCCCTATCCTTTTAAAGATAATGAATTCGATCAAATTTACATTGATAATACTTTAGAACACCTAGATAGACCTTTGTTGGTGATGAATGAAATTCATAGGATACTGAAAAAAGATAAGATATGTAAAGTCATTGTACCTTATTTCAGATCTAGATTTGCATTCATTGACCCAACCCATGCCAGCTTTTTTACCGTAAGTTCTTTTGAATATTTTGATCCTAACAGCTATATTTTTAAAGACTTTAAGTACACCCCATGTGCTTTTAAATTGGAAAAACTTATTTTTCATGAATATGAAAAAAGAATTTTAGTTAAACTTTTTTCAAAGTTTGCAAGTAGACACCCATGGTTTTATGAAACTTATCTAAGCCACATTTTTCCATTAAACGACATTACCTTTTATCTAAAAAAAGTCTAAATATTTAAATCTGAATTATGTCTATTTTAAAATCTTTGATTTTTTATTTAAAAGAAATAATTAACCACCCTCTAAAAAAAGATAATAAATTCAAATCAATTGTTAATTTCTTTTTTTGGCATATAAAAAGGAGATTAATATACCCAAAAGGTGTTGTAATTAAATGGGTAAATGACTCAAAACTTTTTGTTTCAAGAAAAGAAATGCAATTAAGGTTTAATGTTTACTATGGCCTTATGGAATATGAAGAAATGTCATTTTTTTTACATGTATTAAGAAAAAGCGATCTATTTATAGATGTAGGGTCGAACGTTGGGTCTTTTACAATTTTAGCATCTAAGGTCATAGGGGCGAATACTATTGCTTTTGAACCAGTTCAAAATACGCGAGAAAGATTTGAAAGACAAATTAGATTAAACTCTATTGAAAAAAAAGTAGATATAAGAAATAAAGCAATCGGAAATTACAATGGCAAAACTTTTATAACTAATGATAAAGATGAAGCAAATTATTTAGTAGAAATTAATGATAATAAAAATAAATCTTTATCAGAAGTTGAGATATCCAAATTAGACGAAGAACTCACTTTAAACCAAAACTTCTTTCTAAAAATTGATGTTGAAGGTTTTGAATATCAAGTTTTAAAGGGGGCCGAAAAGGTGCTCTCATCAGAAAAATTAATTGGAGTAATAATGGAATTGTTTTGGGCAGAAAGATATAACAATACGAAACAACAATTGCTAGATATCATGGAAAAAAATGGTTTATATCCCTACACTTATGAGCCAAAAACAAGAGCATTAAGCAAAAACTTAAACGCAAAAAATAGTAACAATGTCATTTTTATTAGAGATATAAATAAAATTGAAAAAATCTGCAAACAAGCACCAAACTTTAAGATTCATACAGCTAATAATTCATATATTTAATTACTAAACAAATGAAACTACTCTCTATTTGTATACCAACCTACAATAGACCTTTTTTTCTAAAAAATTGTCTTAATTCTATTTATTTAGCAAAAAAAAAATATAGAATTAATTTTGAAATTTGTATTACTGATAATAGTAAATTAAAAATAAATAAGCTTATAATAAAACAATTTAAATCTAAGTTGCCGATTCAATACGTAAATAATAAGAAAAATATTGGCTCAGCTCAAAACATTATTAAAAGTGTAAATTTATCAAATTCAAAATTTGCCTGGATTATTGGTGATGATGATATGATTTTACCAAACAGTTTTAAAATTTTAGAAAAAATTATAAGTAAAAATAGTAAAGTAGATTTTTTTTACGTAAATTCGTTGTGTATGCATTCAAATCATTTATCTAACAAAAAAAAACTTTTTAACACATCAAAATTACCAAAAAATTTAAAAAAATTTTCAAATTATAACGGCGTAAAAAAATTGAAATTTATTTCATTAGTCAACACGAAAATATCCTTTGATTTACTTGGAGGCCAATTTTTATCTGTATTTAGAGTAAATTTATGGAAAAAATTTAGTAACTCTTTATCAAAAACTGCATTAAACGATTTGCGAGTTTTTTCTCACTTGCACAATACTTTTCCCCACACACTTATTTTTGCCAGGGCTTTTAAAAAAAGTGACGCTTATTTTATAGCTAAACCTTTGAGTATAAATTTATTTGGAAATAGAGAGTGGGAGAAAAAATGGCAATTAGTAAAAAGTGTAAGGTTAATTGAACTTTTAGAAAATTTCAGAGAAAATGGTTTAAAATTTTTTAATTATTTGATATTAAAAAATCAGTTACTAGACACTTTTATCCCAGATTTTTTTTATTTATTACTAAACAAAAAAAA
>CABYJW010000019.1 GCA_902519465.1 uncultured Pelagibacteraceae bacterium | reverse complement strand
TGAAGATAGCAAAGCTCCAGAGGTAAGAAAAGCTTCGGCTGGATTTTCAACTAGTATGTGGCTCTCAGTTAGTAGTACTTCATGGAACTCGTTAGATATAGGTGACTATGTAAAACGTAATTTAGTAGATGCATTCAGTTCAGTTCCAGGTACTGGAAGAGTAATTGTTGGAGGAATAAACGAAAAAGCCGTAAGAGTTTATTTAAACCCGGTAAAACTAATTGCAAATGATTTAGATGTAAGAGAAGTTGAAAGCTCTATTAGAAAAAATAATATTGCAGTACCAGCAGGGACTATTGAAGCTAATAACGTTGATTTAACTCTTGATCTTGGAAAAACTTATACAGATATCAAATCAATTAAAAAACTTCCTATAAAAAAAATAAAAGGGAAGACGATAACTTTAGCTGATTTAGGTGAAGTTAAATATGGTCCTGTATCTGAAAAGACTCTTTTTAAAGCTCAAAGTCCTGATGTATTAAATGAAAATACAGTTGGAATAGGAATATATGCTAGAACAAATGAGAGCACTGTCACGCTATCAAATAATATAAGAGAAAAAATTTTAGAAGTAAAAAAAACCTTACCCGAAGGTCTTAACTTGTCAGTAAGTTTTGATAGAGCAACTTATATAAAAGAAGCTATCCAGATGTGTTACCAATCAATAATTTTGGCTTTATTATTAGTTGTAGGAATTATTTATCTCTTTTTAGGAAATATAAGAGCTACTATTGTACCAGCGGTCACACTTCCTGTTAGTTTGATTGGAGCTTGTTTAGGTTTGTGGATTTTTGGGTTAACGATAAACGTATTTACTCTTCTTGCTATTATCTTAAGTGTAGCAATTGTAACTGATGACAGTGTAGTTATGACAGAGTCAATTTACCATAGAGTAGAACAAGGAGATACTCCGCTGGCTGCTGCCGCAAATGGATCAAAGAATGTTATTTTTGCTATTTTATCAACTAGCATAATACTGTTAGCGACTTTTGCTCCTCTGTTATTTATTGGGGGAATAAGTGGAACTTTATTTAGAGAGATGGCAATAACTCTCTCTATTACAATTGTAATAAGTACATTTACTGCTCTATCTATTGCGCCAATGTTGGGTTCAAAGCTACTTAATAAAAAAAAATCTCAATCAAAAATCGTTGTTCGATTTGAAAAAATATTTAAATCTTTTGAAGAATTCTACTCGGATACCTTAAATTATTGGATAAAAAAACCAAAAACTATTGTTTGGTTTATGATTTTTGTTGTTGCTTTAGCGGGATTTCTTTTTAGTTTCACTCCAAAAACCTTATTAGAAAAAAATCCTGATAGAGGTGTTTATTTAGTTTTCGGCAAAACTGATGAGTCATCATCATTTGAGTACACAGTCGATAAAGCTGAAAAAGTAGAAAGAAGGCTAATACCTTTGTTGCAGGATGAAAAAGAACCTTATCAAAAATTAATAATGAGAGTTCCAGGTTTTGGTAGATCTGCACAATCTTATAATAGTTTTATTATCATTGCTTTGCTGGATAATTGGAAAGATAGAAAAGATTCTGCCCAAACAATTGTTAGAAAAGCTATAGGAAAAATTGTTACTGTGCCAGGAACCATGGCTTTTCCTTTAACGCCAAATTCAGTTCGTGTGAGCAATTACCAAAAACCAGTTGTTGTTACAATGACAGGATCCTCATACGAAACTCTTTACAAATGGCAAAATAATGTGATGAAAGAGCTAAGAAAAAATAGAGGGCTAGCTGACATAACATCTGATTACACAAAAAATAAACCAGAGGTTAAACTTGTAATAGATGAAAATAAAGCAAAAGATCTTGGGCTCTCCAATCAATCAATTGGAAAATCTATTGAAACTTTATTTTCAGGTAAAAGTGTTACAACTTTAAATGAGTCTGGGAAAGAATACCCAATCATTTTACAAGCCGATATAAAAGATAGAAGAAATACCGAGACCTTAAGCAAAATTTTTGTACGTTCAGAAACGACGGGCAAACTAATTTCGCTTGCAAACGTTGTTAGTTTTGAAGAAAGAGGATCACCCAAAATATTAACTAGATACCAAAGATCAAAATCAGTCACTTTAACCGCAAGGTTAGTAGGAGGTTATACTCTGAATGAAGCATTAAACTTTATTGAAAAAACTATAGATGAACAAGCTCCAACAGCTGGAATTTTTTATAAAGGGAAATCTTTAGATCTAAAAGAGGCTTCGAGTGAATTATTAATAATTTTTGGTTTAGCATTAGTTAGTGCTTATCTTGTTATGGCTGGTACTTTTAACGCTTGGAGGCAACCTTTTGTGGTCATGTTAACTGTGCCCCTTGCTGCATTAGGTGGGCTTATATTTATTTTATTATTTGGAAGTACAATAAACATTTTTTCTCAAATAGCTTTAATTGTATTAATTGGTATTGCTACAAAAAATAGTATTTTAATTGTTGATTGGGCAAATCAATTAAGAGTTAAAGGAAAAAGTGTTGAGGCAGCCATTGTTGAGTCTTGTAAGAGAAGATTTAGACCAATTATGATGACGAGTTTATCTACGCTTATCGCAATGGTTCCCTTGATTGTTGGCAATATTGGTCCGGGTGCAGGAGAAGGAATAAGGTTAGCAGTAGGATGTACAATATTTGGAGGTATGCTGATAAGTACTTTTCTTACTTTGTTTACAACGCCTGTATTTTATTTATTACTTTGTAAAAATTCTAAAAGAATGGATGAAGTAGAGATTCAGTTAAATAAAGAATTTAGTAAATAATATATTTTTTTCTATTAAGTTGATCACGACAAGTTGTTAGTTGCTTTCGATATTTTGAGGCAAAATCCTTTGTTGATTTAGCATAGATGATAGCCTTTTGATCTTTGGAATAATTTTTATAGTCACCCCACCCTTTGTAATAAGCTAAGTATTGTCTATAAGCGTCATTCTTTGGTATCTTTAATAACTTGTGTGTTTTGTTTACATACCATCCAATAAAATCTACTGAGTCTTTAAATCTGGCTCTTGTAGCATACTTGTTTCCTGTTTCTCTTTTATATTGTTCCCAAGTGCCCTTCACCGCTTGGGAATAACCGAAAGAACTTGATTTACGCTTATATGGAATAACTTTAAATAATTTATGACGCGGAGGTTTTGCTAACCAATTGAAATCGCTTTCTTTTTTTACAAATGCTAACTGAATATAAACTGGAACACCCCATTTCTCTTCAACCTTCTTGGTGTGCTTATACCACAGGTATCGATCTTCAAATATTGCGCAGCTATTTTTTGTATTTTTTGGGACAGAAGAGCAGGCAGTAAGAAATAATAATAAAACTAATAAATATAGATTTGTTTTTCGAATCACCTGTATATTATAAATTATTTAGTTTTTCTTCTCCATTCCTCTGGCCTAGTAAATTTTCCTTGCCACATTCCCAATTGATTATTTTTTGCCCATTTTTCATCATCCAAATATTCTTTTGAATATCTTTTGTATGCCACTGCGTTTCCAGTAAAGACCATATATCTGTTTAAAGATAATTTTTTACCCTCATCTTTCCAAAGATAACATGTTCCTAAAATTCTACCGTATTTATCTTTTTCAGTATAAGCACACTCAATTACTTTCCTTCCAACATATTTTTTTAGTGCTGTGGTAGAAGATAATCCACAATTATAAGACTCACCTTTTTTAAAACAAATTTGATTTTTTTCAGGTGCATCAATTCCTAAAAGCCTAATATTATTTCCTTTTATTTTTATTGTATCGCCGTCGATAACTTTTGCTTTTCCACTAATAAAATTAGATAATTTAGCACTGAAGGTTACTGAAAAATTAATAAAGAAAATAATTAATATACTAAATAAAATCAGACTTGGCTTTTTCATCAAGTTCTTTCATTTTGTTTCTTATATCTTCATCTGAAACACTATGATCTTTTAAATCTTCTTTTATTTTTCTAAAAACATCTTCATCGCCTGCCTCTTGAAAATCTGCTTTTATAACTGATTGTATATACTCTTTTTCCTTTTCAGCATCATACCCAAGTTTTTGAGAGGCCCATTGACCTAGATATTTATTTCTTCTTGAGGCAACTTTAAATTTTAATTCCTCATCATGAGCAAACTTTTTTTCAAAGGATTTTTTTCTTTCGTCAAATTTTTCCATATTTAAACTTTTTATATGAAAATATTATAACAATAGCTGCTAATGTTCCAAGCAAATTTCCAAAAATATCTAAATATTGGAAAGACCTGTTAGGAATTACTAGATGTGATAATTCTGAAAATAATGATAATGCAATAAGAAAAATTAAGACTTTTGTAAAACTTGTTTCATTTAAATAACTTATCAAACCCAATATTGTTAAGTATAAAAATGCCAAAGCATGATTAATCGATGAACCTAATGGATTAGGAATAAGGTCTGGTTGTCTTCCTAAATCGCCATAAAGAAAATAGCCAATTAGACTTCCTGGGAAAAGGTATAAAATTAATAGACCTAAAAGAGAAAAATAATATAAATAACGAATTATACTGATTTTATAATCCATTTTAAGAAATCTGTATTTCCATTTTTAATATCAAAAAAAATAACGCATGGAACTTCATAACTATGAAGTTTTTTTACACTTTTAATTATTTTTTGTACATTTTTATTCATAGTTTTACCAACAATAAGAATTTCTTTTGCCTTCGTAACTTTTCCTTTCCAGGTAAATACCGAGTCAACATTGTGAATAATATTAGCACAAGCAACTAATTTATTTTTTACAAGATATCCAGCTATTTTATGAGCCTCTTTTTTCTTTGGGCAAGTAATGTAAAAGAATTTTATACCCTTCATATAATTAATTTAATATAGTAGGTATATTATACTCAATGGGAAAACTCATAGCAATTAGACACGGACAAAGTACCTGGAATGCAGAAAATCGTTTCACTGGCTGGGTTGATGTAGATCTTTCAGAAAAAGGTCTGCAAGAGGCAGAGAAATCTGGAAAATTGTTAAAAGAATTAAATATAGATTTTGATATGTGTTTTACCTCTTATCTTAAAAGAGCAATAAAAACTCTTGAAGTGGTAATAGAAATTATTGGAAAAAATTACAAATATACTAAAGCTTGGGAGCTTAATGAGAGACACTATGGGGCTTTAACTGGGTTAAATAAAGAAGAAACCAAGAAAAAATTAGGTCAAAATAAATTTAATGAATATAGAAGATCTTGGGATACTCCCCCTCCTAAACTTGATAGAAATTCTGATTATAATTCAGAAAAAGATCCATTGTATAAAAATTTAGAAAAAGTCCCTGATACTGAGTCATTAAAGAATACATATGATCGTGTGATCCCATATTTTGAAAAAAATATTGAGAAACATTTAAAAGAAAATAAAAATATTATTCTTTCGGCTCATGGTAATACTATTAGAGCTTTAGGGAAAAAAATTTTCAATATTTCAGATAAAAGTATTAATTTGTTTGAGATACCAACGGGGAATCCCCTGCTAATAGACTTTGATAGTTCTTTAAAAGTCCTATCTGCAAAATATTTAGACCAATCTAGAGAAAAAAAAATAATATCGAATTTATAATTTTTTTTTGTATAATTTTTTATAAATTTTATAATTATTTATATGAAAAAACTTTTTCTTACTTTTAATACCAATTAACTGCTTGTTTTTTATCAAGTCATTCCAAACTATATTCATCGAAAAAGGTTTGATTTTTTTATGTTTAAAAACTGACCTGTTAATAATTTGGGCTCCAGTAAAAATAAATTTATTATTTTTTTGTCTCGAAATTTCATTATTTGAGTTTAAATTAAAGTCACCTTTAAATGATTTGTCGTAACTTTTACTTTTTGAGACCAATAGCATTATTGGTTTCTTATTTTTTTTATAGTCTTTTTCAAGCTTTCTAAATTCACTTTTATATCCTTTTCGCCATAGTGTATCTGGATTAACAACAAAAAAATTTTGCTTTTTGAATATTTTAGAAGCATTTAAAATTCCTCCTCCTGTATTTAATATTTTTCCTTTTTCTATGACTAAATCAATTTTGGAGGAAAAATTTTTTTTTTTTATGAAGTCAGATATTTGTTTATGCCTAAAGTGTACATTAACTACAATATGCTTGATACCAATCGAAGTAAGGAACTTAATACTGTTTTCAAGTAAAGTTATATTGTTAATTGTAACTAAGGGTTTTGGAATTTTTTTTGTAATTGGATGCATTCTTTTTCCAAAACCAGCGCCTAATACTATAGCTTTTTTAATTTTCATTTAAAATTTTTTTTATTTCTTAATTTTTTATTTACTGCTTTTGAAAGCAAAATACTCAAATTTTTAAAGATTTTATTTTTAGTTCGTAACTCTATTAATTTCCAGGTATAAGGTAAATATTTCAAATAATGGGGTTTTTTATCTCTCTTATAAAGTCTAAAAAAAATACCCAAAATTTTCAAATTTCTTTGAACGGACAAAATATCAAAATCGTTTTTAAGTAAGTGTATTTGTTTGTTTTCTAAAGTGCATTTTTTGAAATAATATTGGAATGTTCTCTTTTTGATTTTTGAAGGAACTTTGATTCTTACATCATCTATTAACGATGCTACATCATACATGGGGTTTCCTAAAATAGCATCTTGAGTATCAATAATACCAAAATTTTTTTTAACCGACATAATATTTGATACGTGAAAATCTCTATGAACTATAAATTTACTTCTAAAATGAATTTTTTTATAGAGTTTGTTAAGTTCATTTCTTATTTTTTTTTTGAATTTGTTTAATTTTCCTTTACCTGCAATTCCTGGAAGATACCATTTAAAAAATAAATCTGATTCTTTGTGTAAATTGCTTTGGTTATATAAATTGAGTCTTAAGAATTTATTTGATCTAATTTTTATTCTTTTTAACGGCTTTATTTTTTGTATTTTTAATATTACATCTATACATTTTTTATAGTAAATAAATTTGTTTTTAGATTTTTTAACATCCTCTAACAAAGTTTTATGTCCAAAATCTTCTATCTCTATAATTCCTTCGTTGAAATGTTGGCTAATTAGTTTAGGGGTGTGAATACCATTTCTTCTTAAAAATTTGTTAATAGTGGAGTAAGCAGTGAGGTTTTTAAATTTTTCTTTTGAAGCAGTAACAATAATCGAGGTTTTTTTTCCTTTGAATAATCTAAAAAATTCCCGAAAAGACGCATCGCTTTTTATCTTTTGTAATTTATATTGCATTTAATTTAAAATCTTTCCATTTTCCATAACCTTTAATATTTATTTTTCTACTTTCGGCTTCGTCTTGATAGTAGAAGGTGATTTCTAACCTGTCTTTGATTTTTTTTTCTATTTTTTCTGGCCATTCGATAATCGATACTACCTTTTCATCTTCCTTAAAAATTCCAAGCTGATTTATCTCCTTATTATTTTTTAAACGATATAAATCGTAATGCATAATCTTTAAATTTTGAATTTCATACTCATTTAGTAAGTTGAAAGTTGGGCTTGTAACTGCTGTTTTTTTTATTTTTTTTTTTTCTTGAAGTTGATGAATTAAACTTCTGACAAAAGTTGTTTTTCCAGATCCCAATTCCCCAGACAAAAATATACAATCTGATTTTGATAAAAACGATAAAATTTTTTTTGATATAGTATCTATTTGAGATAAATTATATTTCAGCATTGGCTACTAATCTAGTAGCGATAAGTATCTGGTTTAAATGGTCCCGATGGTTTAACGCTAATGTAATCTGCTTGATCTTTTGACATTTTTGTTAATTTTGCACCAACCTTATCTAAATGAAGCATTGCAACTTTTTCGTCTAGATGCTTTGGTAAAACATAAACTTTTCTTTCATATTTATCAGAATTATTCCAAAGTTCAATTTGTGCAATTACTTGATTAGTGAATGATGCACTCATTACAAAGCTTGGGTGGCCTGTTGCACAACCAAGATTAACCAGTCTCCCCTCTGCCAATAATATTATTCTTTTTTTACTAGGCAGTTCTATTTCGTGAACTTGTGGCTTGACCTCGTCCCATTTATAGTTTTTTAAAGCTTCAACTTGAATCTCATTGTCGAAATGACCAATATTACACAATATGGCTCTATCTTTCATTTCTCGCATATGATCTGCTGTGACTATATCCTTGTTTCCAGTTGCTGTGACTACTATGTCGGCATCTTTAATTGCTTCATCCATAAGAACAACTTCGTATCCTTCCATAGCTGCTTGTAAAGCACAAATCGGGTCTGTTTCCGTTATCATAACTCTAGCACCTGCTTGGCGTAAAGATGCTGCACTACCTTTTCCAACGTCTCCAAATCCTGCAACAATTGCTACCTTGCCTGACATCATCACATCTGTAGCTCGCTTGATTCCATCAACCAAACTTTCTCTACAACCGTATAAATTATCAAATTTCGATTTCGTTACAGAGTCGTTTACATTAATAGCTGGGATAAGTAATTCTTTATTAGCCTCCATTTTTTTTAAAGCTAAAACCCCAGTTGTAGTTTCCTCTGAAACACCTTTGACATTTTTTAAAAGATCCTTATATTTTTTATGCATTAGGCCAGTTAAATCTCCACCATCGTCCAAGATCATATTTGGCTTCCAATTTTTATCACCTTCTATAGTTTGCTCTACGCACCACCAATATTCTTTTTCTGTTTCACCTTTCCATGCAAATACTGGAATACCTACTTTTGCTATTGCAGCTGCAGCATGATCTTGTGTAGAAAAAATATTACAAGATGACCATCTTACACTTGCCCCTAGTTCAACAAGAGTTTCAATAAGAACTGCTGTTTGAATTGTCATATGAAGACAACCTAAAATATTTGCACCTTTGAGTGGTTTTTTTCCTTTAAATTCTTTTCTTAAAGCCATGAGACCTGGCATTTCTGATTCTGCTATGGATATTTCTTTTCTACCAAATTCAGCTAAGTTTATGTCTTTTACCTTAAAATCTTTGCTCATAATCCAAATCTTTTAACAATTAAATTTATGTCAATCAAGGAATTGATTGTCCTAGCCTCTTTTTGGAAGCTTTAATTCAATCTCAGCACCTGTCTTAGCATCTGACCTATTAATTGCTCTCACTTTTCCCCCATGCATTTCTACAATACTTTTTACAATATTTAAACCAAGACCAGAGTGTTCTCCAAATTTTTCTGGCCTATTACTATAAAATCTCTTGAAGATTTTTTCTGTATTTATTTCATTAAAACCTGGACCTAAATCTTTTATTTTTAATGATAAAATTTCTTTATTGCTATCAATATCAATTATAATTGTACTAT
>CABYJW010000018.1 GCA_902519465.1 uncultured Pelagibacteraceae bacterium | reverse complement strand
TGTTAATGTCTCTGTTCGAAAAAAAGGAGAAACTAAATTTGGAACCAGATGTGAAATTAAAAACGTAAACTCAATAAAATTTATGGAGATGGCAATTGACTCTGAAGCAAAAAGACAAGTTGAATTATTAGAGTCAGGTAAATCAATTGATCAAGAAACAAGGCTTTTTGACACCAAAAAAAAAGAGACTAGATCAATGAGATCAAAAGAAGAGGCTCATGATTATAGGTACTTCCCAGATCCTGATTTACTTCCTTTAAAAATTGAGAAATCTTTTGTAGAAAATTTAAAAAAGAAATTGCCAGAGCTTCCAGATCAAAAAAAAAACAGATACATAAAAAAATTTAATCTTTCATCTTACGAGGCCAATGTTCTTGTTTCTGAGATTGATGTTTCTAAATTTTTTGAAGAAGTAATTAAGACCGCAGATATTAAACTTGCAAAAAATTGGATTATTGTTGAACTTTTTGCTGTTTTAAATGAAAAAAATATTGAAATAAAAGAATCACCCGTCACACCAAAGAATTTAGCCATTTTGATTAATCAAATTTCTTCAGGAAATATTTCAGGTAAGATAGCAAAAGAAGTTTTTGACATTATGATTAAAACTGGTTCTTTGGCTGATAAAATTATTGAGGACAAGGGTCTTAAACAACAAAGTGATCCTGAAGAAATCAAAAAAATTATTAAAAAAGTCTTAGACAAAAACTCTGAAAAAGTCTCAGAGTACAAGTCAGGAAAAGTTAAATTGTTTGGTTTCTTTATAGGTGAAGTAATGAAAATTTCAGCGGGAAAGGCCAATCCAAAATTAGTAAATGAAATCCTTAAAAGAGAATTAAAAAAATGAACTATTTAGTTGGAGATATAGGAAACACTAATATTAAGATTTGTAAAATAGATAAAAAATTTAGAATAAAAAATACTTATTTATTTAACTCAAAAAGCTCAAATTTAAAAAAAGAATTGGCTTCAAAAATTAAGAATATAAGTAAAAAAAATTTTAATAAAAACGTTCTTTTTTCAAGTGTAGTGCCTCAAGTTTTTAATAAAATAAAGTTTATTTTTAAAAAGAAAAAAATGAGAGTTTACGAGATCAAAAACTTTAATTTAAAAAAATTAATGAAATTCAATATTAAAAAATATTCTCAACTTGGCTCTGATCGAATTGCTAATTCTGTTGGCGCATACTTTAAGTTTAAAACAAATTGTATAATAATAGATTTTGGTACAGCTACAACTTTTGACATTATTAAATACAATGGTGTTTATGATGGAGGCGTAATAGCCCCTGGTATAAAACTTTCCATCGAAAATTTACATTCCTCAACAGCACTATTACCTCCATTTAAATTTAAAAAATATCCAAAAAGTTATGGCAAAAATACAATAGAAGCACTGTCATCAGGTTTTTATTGGGGTTATGAAGGCTTAATAAACAATATTTTAAAAAAAATAAATAATAAAAATGGTAAAATTTCTAATTTAATATTAACTGGTGGTTACGCTAATTATTTTAAAAATCGATTAATTAGAAAAGTAAAAATAGAAAAAAATATAACAATTTTGGGGATTATAGAAATATATAAAAAATTTTTAATATGAATAAAAATGAATTAATTTTCTGTCCACTTGGTGGTTCAGGCCAAATTGGTGGAAATATGAATTTATATGCTTATGGCAATGAAGAAAATCAAAAGTGGATCATAGTTGATACCGGCGTAAGTTTCGCAGATGACTCCGTTCCTGGTATAGATTTAATCTACCCAGATCCCGCTTACATAATTGATAAAAAAAATGATTTGTTAGGAATTGTCTTAACACACGCACACGAGGACCATATCGGTGCAATATCTCACATATGGCCAGATTTAAAATGTAATATATATGCTACCCCATTTACGTCGGTACTTATTCAAGAAAAATTTAAGGAAAAAAAAATAGATATTTCAAATTTTTTAAAAATTGTAAAATTAAATGGTCAAATTGATTTAGGCCCATTTAATATTGAATTCGTAAGTTTAACTCACTCAATCTTAGAACCTAATGGATTAAGTATTAAAACACCAGCTGGAATGATTTTACATACTGGAGATTGGAAAATTGATCCAAATCCATTAATAGGAGATAAAATAAATGAAAAAAAATTAAAAGAAATTGGAAATAACAAAGTATTAGCAATGATTTGCGACTCAACGAATATTTTTAGTCCTGGACGTGCCGGTTCCGAGCTTGATGTCAGAGAAAGTCTTTTGAAAATAATGTCCTTAAAGTCAAAAAGGATTATCGTTACCTCTTTTGCATCTAATGTAGCAAGAATGGAAACTATTTTTTATTGTGCAGAAAAAATCAATCGGCAAGTTTGTTTAGTTGGAAGATCGATGAACAGAATATTTAAAGCAGCAAAACAGTGTGGATATTTACAGAATATCAAAAATCCAATTGATCCTAGAGAAAGCAAAAATTTCCCTAGAGAAAAGCTGGTTTATTTATGTACCGGAAGCCAAGGAGAACCTATGGGTGCTATGAAAAGGATTGTTAAAGGTATTCATCCAGATATATATATTGAAAAAGGTGATACAGTTATATTCTCGTCAAGAATTATTCCTGGTAATGAAAAAAAATTATATTCTCTTCATAATGATTTAGTAAGACAAGAGGTCGAACTTATTACCGAAGAAACAGACTTTGTTCATGTTTCAGGACATCCAAATAGAGAAGATTTGAAAGATATGTATAATTGGGTAAAACCTGATTCTATAATTCCTGTTCATGGCGAACATAGACACATGAATGAGCATATAAATTTTGCAAAAGAAATGCAGATTCCTCATGCCCTCAGAATTGAAGATGGAGATGTGGTAAGAATTTTTCCGGGAAAAAATCCGGAAATTATTGACAAAGCACCGTCCGGTAAAATGTATTTAGACGGAAACATAGCAGTAGGGGAGGACTCGCAATCAATTAAAGAAAGAAAGAACTTATCTTTAAATGGATATTTAGAAATTACGCTGATATTAAATAATAGTGGCAAACTAAATAAACCAATAATTTCTTATAGGGGAATACCAGAAAATAATTTTGATGAAAAAATTATATTTGAAATGGAGGATAACATTTTTACCACTTGTAGATCATTTTCTATGAAAAATAAAAATCAGGAGAAAAATCTCATCGAAACTATAAAACAAAATTGCAGAAGATTAATTAAAGAAAAAACAGGAAAAAAACCTTATACAAATATAAATATTGCTAGATTATAATGTTATTATCGAAACTTTTTGTACCAATTACTAAGGATTTACCTTCTGAGGCTAAAATCAAGTCTCATCAACTTATGCTTCAAACTGGCATGATAAGACAATCTTCTGCTGGTATTTATTCATGGTTGCCACTCGGATACAAAGTTATGAAAAAAATTGAAAATATTGTTAGAGAAGAACAAAATAACATTGGAGCTCAAGAAATGCTAATGCCAACCATACAATCGGCCGATATATGGAAAGAAAGTGGCAGGTACGACGATTATGGAGAAGAAATGTTAAGAATATCTGATCGTCAAAAAAGAGAAATGTTGTATGGGCCCACAAATGAGGAGCAAATTACTGAAATATTTCGATCAAGCGTTAAATCGTACAAATTATTGCCGCAAATCTTTTATCACATACAATGGAAGTTTAGAGATGAGCTTAGACCACGATTTGGAGTTATGAGGTGTAGAGAATTTTATATGAAGGATGCATATTCATTTGATTTAAACGAAAGTGGAGCAACACTTACTTATAATAAAATGTTTTATGCATACTTAAAAACATTTCAGCGGCTAGGTTTAAAATCAATTCCAATGAAAGCAGAAACTGGACCGATTGGTGGAGACTTATCCCATGAATTTATTATTTTAGCTGAAACTGGAGAAAGTAAAATATATGCTGATAAAAAGGTTTTTGATATTTCAATTGATAGATATAAAGATGAAAAAGCATCACTAGAAAAAATGAAAAATGATTTCTCTAAATATTATGCTGTTACTGATGACAAATATAAATCAACCGAATTTGATAAAAATGTAAAAAAAGAAAATCAGATTGAAACTAAAGGGATTGAGGTTGGACACATATTTTATTTTGGGGATAAATATTCAAAATCCATGAATTGTTCTGTTGACACAAAAGAAGGAAAAAAAATTTTCGTTAAAATGGGCTCATACGGAATTGGAGTATCAAGACTGGTAGCTGCAATAATAGAAGCAAAGTATAAAGATAATAAAATGAAATGGCCCAAATCTGTTTCACCGTATGATGTTGTTATTATTCCATCAATTAATAAAAATGATAGTACAAATTTGACTAAAGCTAAAAAACTTTACGAGGAATTAAAAAAAAATAGCTTAGATGTTCTTTTAGACGACATTGATGAAAACATATCTAATAAATTTAAAAAACATGATTTATTAGGAATACCCTTTCAAATTATTATTGGCTCTAAATCATCTAAAGATCTATTTGAATTTAAGGAAGTCAATTTCGAGTCTAAAATGTTAGATTTAAATCAAATTATAAAACAAATTAAAAACTAAATTGTTTACATACGTTGAAAAATTAATTACATCACGGAACTTAAAACCTAAAAAAAAAGAAGGTTTTTTAAAAATTATATCAGCCTTTTCTTTTATTGGAATCATGCTTGGTGTTGCAGTTTTAATAATAGTAATGTCAGTAATGAATGGATTTAGAACTGAATTAACAAATAAAATATTAGGTTTTAATTCACATATTTCAATTAAGCCATATTCAAAAAATATTAGTGATGACTATTTAAATAAAATAAAAAATAAATATATAAATTTTAATATAGTTAAAACGTTCAACGGCGAGGCAATAGTTTTAAATAAAAATAATGCTAAAGGGATTTTAGTAAGAGGAATAGATACTAAAGATATTGATAGTATTGATTTCTTTAAAAAAAACTTAATTGATGGAAAGATTGGTGATTTTGAAACCGGAAGTATCATAATCGGAAAATATTTAGCAATTGAGTTAGGGGTCGTCGTTGGCGATAAGATAAATATAATGTCATCTAATTCTATGTCGACTCCACTTGGAAATATTCCAAAGCAATTATCATTCGAAATAGCAGCGGTTTTTAGTAGTGGACTTTACGAATTTGACCGAAATGTTTCATTCTTTAATTTAACAGACTCATTATCTTTTTTTGGAATGGATACAGATGATATTAATTTAGAAATATTTCTTAATGACCCTTTAAATGCAAACAATTATAAAGATGAAATACAGAATATTAGTTCAGACTTTTATGTAAGTTCTTGGGCTGATCAAAATAAGTCTTTTTTCTCAGCTTTAAAAGTTGAGCGTAATGTAATGTTTTTAATATTAACTTTAATAATTATAGTTGCAGCATTTAATATTATTTCTGGTTTAACAATTTTAATTAAAAATAAGACAAAAGAAATCGCAATTCTTAGATCTTTAGGTCTTCCAAAAAAATCAATTATTAAATCTTTTTTTCTTACAGGATTTCTGATTGGATTTACAGCAACCGTTGCAGGACTAATATTTGGCATATTATTTTCTTTAAATATTGAAAGTATAAGATTATTTCTATCTAATACTTTTAACCTCCAAATATTTCCAGAAGATGTTTATTTTTTAACTGAAATGCCAAGTGAAATAAGTTTGTTTTCGATTGTAGTAATTTCAGGCTTTTCTATCTTAACGTCTATTTTTGCCTCTCTGTTTCCATCTCTTGCTGTAACAAAAATAGAACCAATTAAAGCTTTAAAATATGAATAAAAAAATTTTGGAAATTAATAATTTATCAAAACATTTCGAAAACAATGGGTCAAAAATTTCTGTTTTAAACAATATAAATCTTAAAATTGAGACCGGGAAGGTCATCGCTATAGTTGGTCCATCTGGATCAGGTAAATCAACTTTTTTACATTTGATATCTCTATTAGATATGCCGTCAAAAGGAAAAATTAAGATTTTAGGAAAATCAATCACCGATCTTTCTGATAATGAAAAAAACAAATTAATAAGAGAGCATATTTCAATAATTTTCCAAAATAATAATTTATTATCTGACTTTACAGCACTTGAAAATGTAGCTCTCCCATTAATTATACGTGATAAAGATTATAAAACTTCTAAAAAATTAGCAGAAAAGTTTTTAAAAAAAGTTAATTTAGGACACAGATTAAATCATTTTCCCTCAGATTTATCTGGAGGTGAACAACAAAGAGTTGCAATAGCAAGAGCTCTTATTGCAGAAACTAAAATAATTCTTGCTGATGAACCCACAGGAAATTTAGACAATAAAAATTCCAAAGAAGTATTCTCTTATTTTTTAAAGCTTAAAGAGAAAAACAAAATAATACTTATTGCAACTCATAATAGAGAATTAGCAAATAAGGCCGATTATACTTTAAGCATATTAAATGGTAATATAAAAAGAGTTAATGTCTGATGCAAATTCAAAATTCACAAACTTTAAAGTGCATACTCAGTATTCAATTTGTGAAGGCGCAATCAAAATCGAAGACTTAGCTGAATATTGCAATAAAAATAAAATAAAAGCGTTGGGTTTAAGTGATAGCTTTAATCTTTGCGGTGCCTTAGAATTTTCAGAGGCTATAAGTAAAGCTGGTACGCAACCAATAATAGGGACTCAAATCAATTTTAAATATGGTGATACCATAGGAAAATTACCTATTTTTGCTAAATCTGAAAATGGTTACAATAATTTGGTTAAATTATCATCAAAAAGTTTTTTAGAAACGAAAGAAAACTCTATCCCAACCTGTTCTTTAAACGATCTTAATGAAAATAATGAGGATTTGATTGTTTTAAGTGGCGGTATAGACTCTTTATTTAATAACTTAGTTATAAAGAATAAATTAAAAGATGTAGATACTGTTGCTTCAATTTTAAAAAATAAGTTTTCCGATTCATTTTATCTAGAAATTCAGAGACATAACGATTTGGGTGAAGCTAAATTAGAAAACATTTTTTTGAATTTATCTCACAAAAAATCAATACCTCTAATTGCTTCACAAGAAGTTTTTTATATTAACAAAGATATGTACGAGGCTCATGACGCATTGTTATGTATTGGTGAAAAGACATATATAGATGAAACTAATAGAAAAAAATACACAAGTAATCATTATATTAGATCTAATGAAGAAATAACAAACCTTTATTCTGATATTCCAGAAGCACTTCAGAATAATTATAATTTTCCTTATAGATTTAATTTTAAAGTAAAAAAGTCTAAACCAGTTCTTCCATCTATACAAATTACCAATTCACGTAGTGAAAATGATGAACTCACTTTTCAATCTAATCTTGGTTTAAAAAATAGGCTTGAAAATTTTATTTTAAAAAATAGTGACAAAAAAAATATAGAAAAAATTAAAAAAAAATATGTAGATAGATTATCTCACGAACTAAGTATAATTCACAAAATGAATTACTCAGGTTATTTTTTAATTGTTTCGGACTATATAAAATGGGCAAAACGAAATGACATTCCTGTTGGTCCAGGCAGGGGTTCAGGGGCAGGTTCATTGGCGGCTTATTGTTTAGATATTACAGATATAGATCCTTTAGAGTTTGGTTTAATTTTTGAAAGATTTTTAAATCCTGACAGAATATCGATGCCTGACTTTGATATTGATTTTTGTGAGGAAAAAAGAGATTTAGTTTTTAATTATCTTAGATCCAAGTATAAAAATGGTGTGGCACACATAATCACTTTTGGAAAATTAAAAGCCAGGATGGCTCTTAGAGACATAGGAAGGGTAATCGGATTGCCTTATGGACACGTTGATAAAATATGTAAAATGATACCTTTTGATCCATCAAGGCCATTAAGTTTACAAGAGTCAATTGATAGAGAACCAAGGTTTAAACAGGAAGAAAAAAATAACCCTAAAGTAAAAAAACTAATTGAACTTTCATTAAAACTAGAGGGGATCAATCGAAATCTTGCAACTCATGCGGCTGGAGTGGTTATAGCAGGTGAAAAACTTTCTGAGGAGGTTCCACTTTATAAGGACAAAACCTCAGAACTTCTTCTTCCATCAACACAATTTGACATGCATTCTTCAGAAAATGCCGGCTTGGTTAAATTTGATATACTCGGTTTAAATACATTAACATTAATAAGTAAAACAATAAAAATTTTAAAAAATAAAAAAATAGATCTAGATATAAGTAAAATTTCGTTAAATGATAAAAAAGTTTATGAAATGCTTTCTACAGGAGAGACAACTGGCCTATTTCAACTTGAAAGTTCTGGTGTCAGATCTGCTTTAAAACAAATGAAACCAAACAGGTTTGAGGACATAATAGCTTTAGTTGCATTATATAGACCCGGACCTATGAATAATATTCCAATTTACAATGATTGCAAAAATGGATTAAAAAAACCTGAATATATACACGAAAGTTTAGAAAAAATTTTAAAACCTACCTATGGCATAATTATTTATCAGGAACAAGTAATGCAAATAGCACAAACACTTGCAAATTTTTCACCTGGAGAAGCTGATATTTTACGTAAAGCAATGGGGAAGAAAAAAAGAAAGGAATTGGAAAAGCAAGAAGAAAAATTTATCAAAGGTGCAACAAAAAATGGAATTGGTAAAGATATAGCTGTATTTATTTTTCAAAAAATAAAACCGTTTGCTGAGTATGGTTTTAATAAAAGTCATGCAGCTGCATATGCTTTGATTGCATATCAGACTGCCTTTTTAAAAAGATATTATCCTGAAGATTTTATTGCTGCTACAATGTCAACTGAATTATCTAATACGGATAAATTAAGGGAGTTTGTTGAAGAACTTAAAAGATTAAAAATCAATATTGTAAGGCCATGTATCAACAAATCATTTGCTGACTTCAAATCAGAAAAAAATAAGATTTACTATGCGTTATCAGCTATTAAAAGTGTTGGTAAAGAAGCTGTTTCAAATATAATTGATGAAAGAAAAAAAAATGGAAAATTTTTGTCAATTAACAATTTTATAAATAGAGTTAACCCAAAAGATATTAATAAACTTCAACTTGAAGGTTTAGTCAAAGCTGGTGCATTTGATGAGTTAGATAATAATAGAGGAAGTCTATTAAAGGCTATACCAAAAATTATTCAAGTTAATAAAATATTATGGGAGGAGAAAATCAGCAATCAAACAAGTCTATTTTCGAATAAAAATGAAAATAATGAAAATAATGAAAATATATTTAAATTTGATAAACAAGAAAATTTTTCTAAAAAAGATATCTTATTAAATGAATTCCAATCAATCGGATTCTACATGTCTGACCACCCACTAAATATTTTTAAAGATTATTTTAATGATTTAAAAATAAAATCATACTTAAGTTTCGTTGAAGGTAATGATATTAATGGCTATATAGCCGGTACTCTAATGTCAATTCAGGAAAAAAAGAGTGCTAAAGGTACACCTTTCGCTATCATCAAATTTACTGATTTAAAAAGTGAATTTGAATTATTTTTATTTTCAGATTTGTTAGTTTTGAATAGAGATAAGTTAAAAACAGCTAATTCATTTATGATCACCCTTCAAAAGGATAGTGCAAAAGACTCTTTAAATTTACGAAGAATTAATATTAAAAACATTATTCCAATTAATGACTTCATTAATAAATCATACAATAATGTAACAATCGAAATAAATGGAAAATCTAATATGGAAGATTTGAAAAATTTATTAAATGATATAGGTGAGACAAAAGTTCAAATAAAGGTAAAAAGAAATTCTAAAATTTATATTTTTTCACTTAAAAATCCTAGAAAATTTAATTTTAGCATATTTAGTGCCCTTAAAAATAAAGAATACATTAAAAAAATAAGTTTTTAATAACTTGATTTTTAAATAGATTAAATATAAAAACTACCCAATTTCGCACACAGCAAAGGGCAATTGCCCACCGGTCCGAAAGGAAAGCTGTGGTGGTTTAACCGGAAAAATTATGAATATACCTAACGTATCAATAAAACAACTTT
>CABYJW010000017.1 GCA_902519465.1 uncultured Pelagibacteraceae bacterium | reverse complement strand
TACTTTTTTAATTGTCAAATTTAAAATTTAAATTACAGTAAAGACTCAGGAGGAAAATTATGTTTTCAAAACAATTAAATAAAAAACTAGACAAGTATCACCTATTAAACCATCCATTTTATAAATCTTGGAATGATGGAAAATTAACTAGGGAAATTATCAAGGATTATGCTGAGCAGTATTATCAACATGTAAAAGCTTTTCCAAGATATATAAGTGCAACACATTCCATTTGCGAAGACATTGAAAAAAGAAAAATTTTATTAGAAAATTTGCAAGATGAGGAAAACCCAAATGGGGATCATCCAAAGTTATGGAAAAACTTTGCATTGAGTGTCGGTGCAGACAAAAATAAAATAGAAAAAGCAAAACAGGAGTCTTTTACTAAAAGAATGATAGATAATTTCTTTAAACAAGGTAGAAAATCATACGCAGAAGGTCTTGCTTCTTTGTATACCTACGAAAGACAAATACCTGAAATTGCAGATACAAAAATAAGAGGGCTAAAAAAATATTATGGTGTAAGCTCGAAAAAAGGTCTTGAGTTTTTTGAGGCTCACAAAGCTGCAGATGTTCTTCATAGAAAAGCATGTGAAAAATTGTTAGACGGTCTTTCTAAGAAAGAGCAAAAGAAAGCTGAAAAAGCAGCTTTATCAACCGCAAAATATCTATGGAATTTTTTAAGTGGCATGGTTGATAAACACAGTCTTAAGTTGGCTGCTTAATAAATTTGAAAATCAATAAACAATAATATATCAAGCTTCTAATGGACAAGATTAGTTCCAATAGAAGCTTTGGTATACTTTTTAGTATCGTATTTGCAATAATAGCCTTTTGGCCAACAATAAATGGAAATCCACTGAGACTATGGTCTATACCAATCTCAGTTATTTTTTTAGTTCTCGGATTACTTAACTCAAAACTTTTAAATCCATTAAATAAATTTTGGGTAAAATTTGGTGAATTACTCGGAAGAATTATTGCTCCTATAGTAATGGCTATAATATATTTTATAATCGTTACACCAATAGGATTATTTATGCGTTTAATTGGAAAAGATTTATTAAATATAAAATTTTCAAAATCAAACACCTATTGGATTAAAAGAGAAAAAAAAGTTGGTTCTATGAAAAAACAATTTTAATGATTAGTTTTTTAAAAGAATTTTGGGAGTTTTTGAGAGAAAGAAAAAAATATTGGTTATTACCAATAATCGTTGTTCTAGCTTTCTTTGGGATCATTATAGTTCTTAGCCAGGGATCAGCAGTGGCTCCATTTATTTATACAATTTTTTAAGTGACTAAAATTTTAGGAATTTCAGCATTTTATCACGACAGTGCAGCAGCGTTAATTATTAATGGTGAAATTATCTCTGCTGCACAAGAAGAAAGATTCTCAAGAATTAAACATGATTCAAAATATCCATATAATGCAATTGAATTTGTTTTGAAAAACTCAAATTTAAAACTTAGTGAGATCGACCATATTGTTTTCTTTGAGAAACCTTTTTTAAAATTTGAAAGATTACTTGAAACATATTTAGCATTTGCGCCAAAAGGCTTTAAGTCTTTTTCAATGTCAATGCCAATCTGGTTGAGAGAGAAACTTTTTCAAAAAAAATTTTTATTTGATCAATTAAAAAGACATGATCAAAATTTTAATGATATTGAAAAAATAAACTTTTCAGAACATCATTACAGTCATGCAGCTAGTGCTTTTTATCCCTCTCCTTTTAAAGATGCGGTCATAATAACTTTAGATGGAGTGGGAGAGTGGGCTACAACAACAGTGGCAATCGGAAAAGATAATAAAATTGATATGTTAAAAGAAATTTATTTTCCTCATTCTATAGGTCTTCTCTATTCTGCATTTACATACTACCTTGGTTTTAAAGTTAATAGTGGAGAGTATAAAGTTATGGGCTTGGCACCTTATGGCAAACCCAAATACAAAAATATTATTTTAAAAAAATTAATTGACCTGAAAGATGATGGTTCATTTAGACTCAACATGAAATATTTTAATTACGCAACTGGTTTAACTATGACAAATAAAAATTTTTCAAATTTGTTTTCACAAAAAGTAAGAGAGCCAGAAAAAGAATTATTAACACAATTTCATATGGATATTGCAGCATCTATACAATCTGTTACAGAGGAAATTGTTTTAAAATTAACCAAATCTATAGCTCAAGAAACAAAAATAAAGAATCTGTGCATGGCCGGAGGGGTCGCTTTGAACTGTGTTGCAAATGGGAAAATTTTAAAAAATAATATTTTTGAAAACATTTGGTTGCAACCTGCCTCAGGAGATGCTGGCGGTTCTTTAGGAGCTGCTCTTGCATTTTGGTATCACGAATTAGGAGAAAAGAGGTCAATACCATCTTATCTCGACGATATGAAAGGTTCTTATCTTGGTCCATCATTCAAAGATGACCACATAGAAAAAACATTAGTATCTTTGGGTGCAAAGTTTCAAAAATATGATGAGGAAAATTTAATTAATTTTGTTGTTGAAGAACTAAAGAATGAAAAAACTATTGGCTGGTTTCAAGGAAGAATGGAATTCGGACCTAGAGCATTAGGAGCACGATCTATTATTGCTGACCCCAGATCTGATAAAATGCAAAAAGAACTAAATTTAAAAGTTAAATTTAGAGAAAGTTTTAGACCATTCGCACCGTCAATTTTAAGAGAAGATTTAAATGATTGGTTTGATATTAATACAGACAGCCCATATATGCTTTTAGTTGCAGACATAAAAAAAAATATTCAAATTCCAATGATTGAAGAAGACAAGAAACTTTTTGGTATAGAAAAATTAAATATAAAAAGGTCCTTAATTCCAGCTGTAACCCACGTGGACTATTCCGCTCGAATACAGACTGTCCACAAAGAGACAAATCCAAAATATTATAAACTTTTAAAAAAATTCAAAGACATCACCGGATGTCCAATATTAGTAAATACATCATTCAACGTTAGAGGCGAGCCAATTGTATGTTCGATTGAAGATTCTTTCAGGTGTTTCATGGGAACAAATCTTGATATTTTAGTTTGTGAAAATTTTATTTTATTTAAAGAAGAACAAAATAAAAAACTTTCAAAAGATTACAAAAGTCAATTTAAAAAAGACTAATTCAAATCAAGAACTGTTGCTGGGTCCAATCTAATCCCAAACCAGTTTAATCTTACATCAAGATGTGGTCCAGTAGATCTTCCTGTAGATCCCACTGTTCCAATTATTTCACCTTGTTTAACTTTTTGCCCACTTTTGACATAAATATCTTTTAAATGCATGTATAATGTTGAGATACCATGACCATGATCAAAAATTAAAGTTCCACCAGTATAAAACAAATCTGCTTCAACCATAGTCGCCTTACCATCTAACATAGCTTTAATTTTTGTTCCTTCTTTTGCCGCAAAGTCTATTCCGTAATGAGGCCACTTAGGTTTTCCATTTAATATTCTTTGACTTCCGTATACACCAGTTACAATTGCTTTATCTATAGGATTAATAAATTTTTTTTTAAAAAAAGTTAAATTACTTTCAATTGCTCTCGCTTCTCCAATTATTTTATTTTCTCTTTTAATCCTCTCGTAAACTTCTTTCGGTGGTGTAACTTTCTTTTCCTGCAATCCATCAATTCTTTGAATTTTATATTCTCTTTTTAAGATTTTTTTTACTATTTTTTCTTTGTTACCTTTAAATTCTTTTGTAATTGAAATATCAAATTTTCTGTCTCTACCAATTCCAAAAACAAAATAACCATCTTCAGTAATTTTAACTTTTTTTTTATCAATCCAGATTTTAGAATCAGGATGAGTCTTTCCTAATATAAAATGACCTTGAATAAATTTGCCCTGGAATTCTAGAGCAAAAACGTTGCTAGATATAAGTATGGTTGTTAAAAAAACAATATTTTTAAGGTTCATTTTAAACATTTAATTTGAATAGTATAAACTTCGTACTATAGTTCTGAATAATAAAAAAACAAAAAAATTCTATGAGAAAAGTAGCTTTAATAACTGGTATAACTGGACAAGATGGCTCATATCTCGCTGAATTTTTAATTAAAAAAAAATATCAAGTACATGGGATTGTTAGAAGAGTAGCATTAGAGGACAGAAGTCATAGGTTGTGGAGAATAAAACACATATTAAAAAAAATTCATATACATGCAGCTTCTCTCGAAAGTTATGCAAGTTTAGTTAAGATAATCCAAAAAATTAAGCCAACCGAAATATATCATTTAGCAGCACAAAGTTATGTGGATTATTCTTTTAGAGATGAATTTTCTACACTAAACACAAATATAAATGGAACACATTATTTACTCTCTGCGGTTAAAGATTTCTCCCCTAAAACAAAATTTTATTTTGCTGGGTCATCGGAAATGTTTGGAAAAGTTCAGCAAGTGCCACAAAATGAAAAGACACCATTCTACCCAAGGTCTGCATATGGAATATCGAAAGTTACTGGTCATGATTTAACTAGAAATTATAGAGAAGCATACAATCTATTTTGTTGTACAGGTATTTTATTTAACCATGAGTCTCCTCGAAGAGGCTTTGAATTCGTGACAAGAAAGATTTCACACGGGGTTGCAAAAATAAAACTTGGAATAGAAAAAAAATTAATGCTTGGAAATTTAGATGCAAAAAGAGACTGGGGACATGCTAGGGATTACGTAGAAGCAATGTGGAAAATGTTACAAAAAAAAAGACCAGATGACTTTGTTGTTTCAACTGGAAAACAACACTCAGTAAGAGAATTTGCAAAATTAGCTTTCGCTGTCGCTGGTTTAGATTATAAAAAACATGTATTTGTGGATAAAAATCTTTTTAGACCAGCAGAAGTTAATACACTTTTAGGAAATTATTCTAAAGCAAGAAGAATTTTAAAGTGGAAACCCAGGATATCATTTAAACATCTTGTTAAAGATATGGTTGAATCTGATATTAAATCAATAATTAAGTCTGGTTATTAGAATAAAAATTTGTAATAATAAATTTAATGAAAAGCCAAAATAGAACCGAAATTCCAAACTCATTACATGAACATTGGATGCCTTTCACTTCAAATAAGGATTTTAAAAAAGATCCAAGACTTATAACTGAAGCCAAAGGGGTTTATTTAAAAGATCATAAGGGAAGAACACAAATTGATGCTAGCTCAGGATTATTTTGTAATCCGTTAGGCCATGGTAGAAAAGAGATTATAGAGGCTATCACCAAACAGCTCGAAACCCTTGATTATGTTCAACCATTTCAACAAGGATTTGGCGGATCATTTGAATTAGCTACAAAAATTGCTAAACATACTCCAGGAAATTTAAATCAAATATTTTATACAATTTGTGGTTCTACCGCAGTTGAAACTGCACTTAAGATTTGTATTGCATACCATAAAGCTAGAGGACATGGACAAAGATTTAGATTTGTTGGCAGGGAAAGAGCTTATCATGGAATGAACATTGGCGCTACTTCAGTAGGTGGGATGATAAATAATGTTAAAACTTTTGCAAGCATACTTATGCCAGGCGTAGTTCATATGAGACACACCCATCTTCCAGAGCATAAATTTGTTAAAGGCCAACCTGAAACAGGTAAAGAACTAGCTGACGATTTAGATAGAATTGCTTTAAACTTTGGATCTGAAAATATAGCTGCTTGTATTGTCGAACCAATTTCTGGATCAACAGGAACTCTGGTACCACCAAAAGGATATCTAAAAAGATTAAGAGAAATTTGTGATAAGCATGACATATTGCTTATCTTTGATGAAGTAATAACTGGCTGGGGAAGAACTGGTTCTTCTTTTGCAGCCAAAGAATATGGAGTGACTCCTGATTTAATGACCATGGCAAAGGCAACCACAAACGGAATTGTTCCTATGGGAGTAGTTGCAGTAAAAGAAGAAATTTATGATACCATAATTAATGCATCTCCAGATGGAGTTATAGAGCTCTTTCATGGTTATACATATTCTGGGATACCTGTAGCAGTTGCGGCTGCATTGGCAGTTCAAGATATTTTTGAAAAAGAAGATATTTTTAAAAGAGCAAAAAATCTTTCATCTTATTTTTTAGACGGTTTATTTTCATTAAAAGATATCGATTGTATAGAAAATATAAGAGGATACGGATTGATGGGTGGTATTGATATAAAAAAATCTGATAGACCAGGAAAAGCGGGTTTTTTAACATATAAAAAATGTTATGAGGCAGGAGTAAATTTTAAAGCAACAGGTGACTGCCTTATAATAGCTCCCCCATTTATCTCAGAAAAAAAACATATAGATGAAATGATAGATAAATTAAGACAGGGAATTACCGCTTATTCAAAACTAAAATAGTTTATTAAATTTCAATTAAGAGTTTAATCAACCCAATTTGAACATAATATTTAATTAAAAAAACCTAAAATTTTAAAAAGATACTTTATTTTTTTATATTTAAATGGTGTACTTTAATTATGAGATATGGGAGAGACGAACAAATAAGTAAAGAAGAAACTTTCGACTCTAGTCAAAAAGTCGATCTTAATGACTTAATGAAAAGAGTTAGAGATCAAGAAAAAAAGTCTAAGAGAACAAGTGTTTATTTATCTGCGGCAGCAATTTCTGCATTTGCAGTTTTTGGTATAATTCTAACATTATAAAGTTTATTTAATTAATCCCTTTATAACAATATAAGAAAAATCACTTAAAATTTCAATTTTGTGCTTCATCCATTCTGGTGTTAACATTGGATTGAAAGTTGTTTGGTCTAAAATTAATGAATATCTTTTTGATTTCTGATCTTTGTGCATAACCTTCATTTTCACAAACTTGTCTAATTTCCTAATACATGTCGCTCTAGGTATTCCCGTTATATCAGCAACAGAAGTGGCACTAATATTCGAATTTAATTCATTTATATTTTTTAAATTTTTTTGATTATCAAATATAGAATTAAAATTAACAAAACTTCTTTTTATGGAATTTAAAGTTAATATTAAAACCTGGACTCCAATTAAAAGCATTTCAAGATCCTTAAGTTTAGCTTGCCAAAATTTTATATATTCAAGCTGAACATTTAAAAAATGATACCAATAGAATGAATAATTATTTTTAATCTCTCTTTCAATTTTAGATAATTGCAATGGTAAAGAAAGTATTTTTGCTTGTTCATAAATAAATTTTGATAAAGAATTTATTTCTTCATCAATTATTTTTAAATAAGTTTCTTTTTGTGGCGGATCTGGTTCCCAATAAAGTTTATTTCTATCCCCCTTTTTTAAATGTTTTTTTTTAATTAATGAAATAATTTTTCTTCTAGCAGTTTCCTTTGGTAAACCTGTTTCTTGAGATACTAAAACTATTTTCTTCTTATCTTGGTGAATATTTTTATGATTATTCCAGAAGTTATCTAGCGAAAGATTAAAATTAAGATCTTTTTCCCTTCTCCTTAATATTTCAAGGTGACAATCCCTTGCAAAAAAAATAACAATATTTCCTCCCTCTAGATCGCCATAACGTTTATATATCCCAGAAAGAAACGAACTCTCCATTTCGTAAAAAGTTGGCATAAGCCTCATAAAATTATCTGCTAGGTTTTTTTGAATTAATTTATTTTCTAGATGTTTCATTGTATCTTTTAAATGATTTAAATTAATATTTGTTCATTTTGGGTTGATAAAAACAATTTTGTATTTTAAAGTCAACCAGTAAAATGTTTATTTTAGAGATTAAGCATATGTAATATTTTTATCTCTCGTTTAAGATTAGATTTATTCGTGTTATAAGATATAAAATTATATTAGGCGGGGTAGCTCAGTTGGTTAGAGCACAGGACTCATAAGCCTGGGGTCGGTGGTTCGAATCCACTCCCCGCTACCATATGATAACAATAATTAAAAAATTTTTTCAAAATATATTTAAAACTATTACATATAGTTTATTTAAAATTATTTATAAAAAAATAGAGAAGATATCAGATGAAAAAATTTCTAATGAAATTCAAATAAAAAATATCAAAAAAAGTGAAGATTTAAAATACCAAGTTTATATTATAAAAAATGGAAGAGTTTATACAGATAGAATAAGTGATACTGCTGTAATTTTAAAAAATGAAATTATAAAGAAAGTATCTTTTCAGTTTAGAGTAATTAATTCAAGAGTATATAATGCAGATATAAAACAAAATATTGTTTTTTCGAAAGGAACTCCTCGCTTGCAAAAAAAAATTAAAGGAAATGTTTTATCTCTGTTAACAGGTGGAGGAGGCAATAGTAACTACTGGCATTGGTTATTTGACGTTATTCCGAGACTAGCCTTCTGTGATCAAATAATTAAAAATGATAAAATTGATTTTTTCTTATTACCAAGCAATAAGATTAAATTTCAAAAAGAAACATTGAATTTATTGGGTATCAAAAAAGAAAAACAGTTATCAAGTGAAAATTTTAGACATATAATTTGTGACAAGCTTTTTGTAACGTCTCATCCTGTTCTTAGATCTGCAGATGCAACCGAGTCTATACAAAATATACCAAAATGGATTTCAGATTGGTTAAAAGACACCTTTGTATTAAAAAAAAGTAATAAAAATTTTTTTAAGAAAATTTATATAGACCGATCAGATTCTATCTCCAATGTGAAACATTTACGGACTATCGAAAATGAAGAAGAGGTAAAAAATTATTTATCAAGTGTTGGGTTTGAAATTGTTAGACTTAGCGAGTATAGTTTTGAAGACCAGGTTTCAATGTTTAATGCTGCAGAAACTATCATAGGTTTACATGGAGCAGGTTTCGCAAATATAGTTTTTTCTAAACCTAATACTAAAATAATTGAATTAAAGACAAAATCTCATTTAGGTAAAGAAATTGAAAATCTTGCTAAATCAAATAATCTTTCATTTAAAGCTCTTAAATTTGACTTAACTGGTGAAGAAACAGCGACGCAGTTTGGACATATAAATGTTTCTATAAACGAATTAAAAAACAATATAACTTAGGCAAAATGAAAAATATTGAAATGTTTTGTATTTCTTTAGAGCCCTTACACAAAAAATTTATTCAAGAGCTAGGATATATTCCTGTCGGTCTTGGAACTAATAATTTTGAAAAAGGCTGGATGAGAGATAATACAGGTAATAATATTTCAAAAAAAAATCAATATTACGGAGAATATACCTTTCATTATTGGATTTGGAAAAATTATATGGATAACTTGAGTGATAACTGGATAGGCTTTTGTCAATACAGGAAATTTTGGACAATTAAAAACTTCGATAACTCCAGACTTGATATAAAAACTTTACCTTCAATAGTATTGAAGGAAATTCCTAAAGATTATGAGGATTGTGAAGCAATTTTGGGTAATCGATTTTATATAAATCAAAAAAAAACTATGAAATTTTTAAAAAAAGGATTTAAATTAATTATTAAAAATCCTAAATTATTATTTAATAAGAAATCGAGAAATATTAAATTCCATTTTGATCTAATGCATGGGGAAAATAATCTTTATAAAGCAATTGATTTACTTGATAATGAGAATAAAGATGATTTTAGAAGTTACGTGAATTCAATGGAATATTTTCATCCGCAAAATATGTTTATTTGTAAATCTAAAAATTTATTGAAAAAATATTATGAAACTATTTTTCCTTGGTTAGAGAGGTGCGAAAAAGTTTTTGGATTTGAAAATTTAACTGGTTATGGAAAAATTAGAATTTATACTTTTTTAGCAGAAAGATTTGTATCTTATTGGTTCCAAAAAAATGCTAAATGCAAAATTATGAATATTACTTTTTATGATATCAGAGATGAAATTAATTAGAGATGTTTGAATTTTTTTAAAAAATCTTTATAACTCATAAGATTTCTATCTTTAGCTGAAACTTTTGGTTTTTTTATCGGCCAACTAATTCTTAAACTTTTGTCGTTCCAAATAATACCACTCTCATACTTTGGACTGTAATAGTTTGACAATTTATAATAAACAATATTTTCCTTATCTAGAGTTAAATAAGAGTGTGCAAACCCATCAGGAACATAAAGTGACAAACCATTTTTTTCCGATAGAATAATTTTGAAAACTTTTCCAAATGTTTTAGAATTTTTTCTTAGATCAATAACACAATCTAATATTTTTCCCTTTAATACAGTTACATATTTTATTTGTCTATTTTTGTATTGAAAATGAAAACCCCTTAGCACTTCTTTTTTTGAATAAACTTTATAATCAAAAATTAAATCTTTTCCTTTAAATAAATTCTTCCTATAGGTTTCTGCTAAATGGCCTCTAGAATCAGAGTTTTTTTTTAATTTAATAATTTTTAGGTTTACGAATTTTGTTTTTATTATTTTCATAAGACTTTTTATATTATTTTATTTAATTTAGACAAATTCATAAAAGGTTTAGGGGGAAATTGCCCTTGAGATCTTTTTTTCAAAACCTTTGGATTGTATTTTTTTGCAAAATTGAAGATTGTCTTTGTTTTTCCACCAATATTCAAAATACCTTTTTTATTAATTACTTTAAACAACATCTTAGCCATGTCATCGTGAAAAATAAAATTTAACTTAATGTTAGAAAATGCTTTTTTATGCACAAAAGGTTTTTCGGTCATACACACTCTTAATATTAATGAATTTTTGTACATTTGAACCGCACATTCCCCACCCATTTTTGACCAGGCATAATTATTCCACGGCATAACAGGATCAGTTTCTTTGTAGTTTCCCTTTTTCCCAGGATAAACATAACTGGTAGAAAAATAAACAATTTTGATATTCATATCATAACAGGCTCTTACTAAATTCGCTGTTCCAATAATGTTTAAAATAATACTTTTGGAAATATTTTTTTGATGTTCATCCATTGGCCTTGATAGTCCTGCTAGGTGAACGAGAGTTTTTGGACGTTTTTTTCTTAAATAAGATTTTATTTTATCAAAATTAGTAATATCTAATTGTTTTTTACTTGGATAAAAAAGTTTATATTTATTTTTTGTTTTTTTTAATATTTGACCAAATCTTCCACTTCCTCCCGTAACTACAATTCTTTTATTCATACTTTAATACCTAATCTTTTTGAAATATTTTTCTTAGCAATTTTTTTGAAAAAATTTAAATTTTTTGAGTACCATTCTATAGTTTTTGATAACCCATTGTTAAAAGTAGTCTTGGGTTTCCATTTGAATTCTTTTCTTATTTTGCTAGAATTCAGAGCGTATCTTACATCGTGTCCAGGTCTATCCATAACAAAGTTAATTTTTGTTTTTTTACCTATTTTAATTTTATTTTTTTTTGAGATAATTAAAAGTTTTTTTACAATCTTTATATTTGTTAATTTAATACCCGTTCCAATGTTATAGTTTTTTCCAATTTTTCCTTTTAAAAAAATTTGTATTAATGCTTCACAGTTATCTTTAACGTATATCCATTCTCTTATATTTTTACCCTTTCCATATATAGGAAGAGATTTATTGTTTAAAATATTATAAATCATTTTAGGAATAAATTTTTCAGGAAACTGATTAGGTCCATAATTGTTACAAGGGTTAGCTATTAAAGTTTTAATACCATATGTCCTTCCGTAAGACCT
>CABYJW010000016.1 GCA_902519465.1 uncultured Pelagibacteraceae bacterium | reverse complement strand
ATTTTATCAAAATTAAAAGATTCGGATGGTAAAGATATTAATTTATTAACACCTTTGCTTGAGAATAAATCAAAAGAACTGATGAAAGCGATTGATTATACAAACATGAAATATGGCAGGTATGCAATTAGTATTGCAAATGCAGGAATAGGTAAGGGATGGAAAATGAGAAGAGAACATTCATCAAAGATAGATACTGCCTCCTTTAATTATCTGCCGAAAGTAAGTGCGTCATAATTATTAAAAATCAATATTGATAGTAAGGTGAAAAATTGTCTATAAAAACTTGTGGAAAAAAATATATATATAATACACGAAAATGATGAATGGCTTGTTCCATTGAGAGAGAGTTTTAAAAAAATCAAAGCTCCTTTTAAAGAATGGCATATGGATAAAGAAAGTTTTGATTTTAAAAAATCTCCACCAAACGGTATTTTTTATAATAGAATGAGTGCTAGTGCACATTCACGAGGACATAGATATGCTCCAGAAAATACAAAAGATGTTCTTGATTGGTTAGAAAAAGAAAAAAAAAGAGTTGTAAATAATTCAAGAGCATTAGAATTGGAAATAAGTAAACAAAAACAATACGAACAATTAAAAAAATTTAATATTAATTATCCAGAAACTTATTATGCTAAAAATAAAGGCGAGATCCTAGAAATATCAAAAACTTTTAAAAAACCGTTTATTACAAAACATAATAGAGGTGGAAGAGGTCTGGGAGTAAAGTATTTTAAAAATACAAGTGAGCTTAAAAAATATATTAATTCAAATTTCGAGGACTCTATTGATGGAATTACTTTATTACAAGAATATATAGAATCTGATCCAAAAATAATCACAAGAGTGGAGTTTGTAAACGGAAAATTTTTGTATGCAGTTCAAGTTGATGCTAGCGATGGTTTTGAGTTATGTCCAGCTGATGCTTGTAATGTTGAAGAAAAGTTTTGTCCAACAAATCCAGATGGTAATAAATTTATGATTGTAAAAGATTATAGCAATCTTGAACTTGAAAAATATGAAGATTTACTTAAATCGAATAATATTGAAATTGCGGGTATTGAATATATTAAAGGTAAAGATGGAAAACATTATACTTATGATATTAATACAAACACAAATTATAATTCAATTGCAGAGCGAAAGAGTAATTTAAAAGGAATGGATTCTATAGCAACATTCCTTTACAATGAATTAACAAAATAAATTTTAAGGGGTGTCTACGAAGACTGAGATTATACCCTTTTGAACCTGACCGGTAATTCAGTGAGGGAATATGAAAATAAAATTAGCGCTTGAGTGGTTTATAAATCCTGATCACCTACCCTTTATTGTGGGTTTGGACAAAGCTTTATATAAAAAAAATAATATAGATTTAGAAATTATTGAGCCTAAAGGACATTATGATGGGTTTAAAGAACTTGCGAATAATAATATTCAATTAGCAACAAATGAGCCTCTACATTTAATTGAAAAATATCAAAATAATATTTGCTCGATTGGAAACTTTTTTGAAACTAATGGAGGTATTATATTTACCACTAAAGGCTATGAAAATTTAGTTAATGGAAAAGAAATCAAAATTACTTCACCGGTTAGTAACCCTGTTACAGACAAAATAGCTAATGATATTATTCAAAGACATTTAAAAAAAATTAATAA
Organism: uncultured Pelagibacteraceae bacterium; assembly: GCA_902519465.1. Lineage (GTDB taxonomy): Bacteria > Pseudomonadota > Alphaproteobacteria > Pelagibacterales > Pelagibacteraceae > Anoxypelagibacter. Next base: position 13,515 of record CABYJW010000016.1, on the reverse strand, counting down.
AACCAATAACAATATAAAAATTGCAGCTAATGATTTTTATCATATTAAACATCTAAAGGCTGGATTTGATGCTGCATGGTTATGTTTTGAAAACTTTGAGGGTGTTGAGTCAAAATTAGAAGATTTGGAGGTAAAAAAATTGTATTTAGAAGATGTTGAAATACCTAATTTTTGCGCACTAGACGTATTTGCCTCAAAATCTTTTGCCAGCGCTAATAAGAATTTAGTAAATGATTTTAAATCTATGGCTCAGGAAAGTATCAAAATTTTAAGTTCAAACTTAGATTATTCTAAATCTTCTTATTATTCTTATACTAAAACAAAGCCCAGTCGACTAATGGATAATATTATTAAAGATACAATTCATAGATTTAAAAATCCTTTTGATAAATCAAAAAATAAGTGGAAAAAATTGCATAATTACGTAGTCACACAAAAAATTTCAAATATATCTGATGATCAATACTCTGATATGTTTATTTGAGTGGAGACTTGCCAATTAAATGAAGATTTAAAACTGATGCTGCTATATCAGTGGATTTATCGGTCCTAAATTTACTGATGACACTTTGGGTTTTTGTAATTTGGTTTTCCAAAGATTGTTTATTATTTAAAAGATCATTAACTGTATTAAAAATATTACCTGCAGTGCAATTTGATTGCAGTAATTCGGGAATGATTTCTTCATTAGCTGCAATATTAATTATGTTTGCAAATTTTACTTTAACGAGCATTTTAATAATAAAAAAATTAATAAAACCCATCTTATATATTATTATTGAAGGAATTTTTGCTTTACAAATCTCTAAAGAAATTGTGCCAGATTTAGACACAGCAAACATGGAGGAATCTAAAATATGAGATTTAATTTTTTCATCACTAATTGCCCCGCAATTTTTTAAACCCTCTTTTAATAATAAATTTTGAATTAACTGAACATGCTCTGTAGTAGAATGAAAAACAAAAAATAAGTCTTTATATTTTTCATTCATCTTTTTGACAAAATCAAATAATATAGGTGTCAAAACATTAATCTCAGACAATCTACTACCCGGAAAAATAGAAAAGATTTTCTTATTTTCTTTTATAATTTGGCTTATATCAATTTTATTTTTTTCTCCTTTTTCAAGCAAAGGATGACCAGTTACGGTTGATGGTATTTCTTCTTTATCAAAATATTCCTTTTCAAAGGGAAATAATAATAAAACGTGATCTAAAAAAGATTTTAGCTGCTTTACTCTATGTTCTCTCCAAACCCAAACTTGTGGTGCCACAAAATGAATTGTTTTTATACTTGGGTCTCTTTTTTTGACTTCTTTTGCTACGCGTAAAGTAAAATCAGGACTATCAACCGAAAAAAGAATATCTGGTTTAAATTTAATAATTTCTTTTACAGTTTCATTTATTTTGCTCTTTATTTTAAAAATATTTAACAAAACCCTCGTAAATCCAAGATATGTAATCTCTTTTAAATCATAAAGTGACTTAATGCCTAATACATTTAAATGTTCGCCACCAACAGATAAATATTCTATATCTGATCTTGAGTTTATAATTTTGGCAATAACCTTTGAAGCTAATTTATCTCCAGAGGGCTCTCCAGTTAGTATAAATATTTTTTTCATCCCCAGATTTTGTTTAAAGTTTCTTCTCTTTGGCAACCTTTTTTATACATCAAGTATCTTATAAAATTTTTTTCATAATAATCTTGATGGTAAGTCTCGGCCATATAAAATTCCTTGAATTTTTTTACATAAGTAAAGACTTTTTTATTAAATTTATTTTCAATATTTTTTATTGAAGATTCTATTATTTTTTTTTGAGCACTATCCTCAAAAAAAACTACCGACTTATAGCTTTCGCCTTTGTCACAAAATTGGCCATTTGCATCAAAAGGGTCAATATTGATCCAATAAATTTCTAAAAGTTTTTTAAAATTTGTAATTGATGAATCATAAGAAATTTCTAAAGTTTCATAGTGGCCAGTAGTATTTTTTACAACATCTTTATATTTGGGGTTTTTTACGTGTCCCCCAGAATATCCTGAAACAGTTTCTATCACACCAGCAACCTTATCAAATGACTCTTCCATACACCAAAAACAACCTCCGGCAAAATAAACTTTGGATATATTTTCTGCATTTAAATTAACTGGAAATAATAAAAAAAAAATAATTAATAAAGCTTTTTTCATTTGTACATTTTCCAAAGCTCTCCATAATCTGAAAGCATATATAATTCACCTGTCTCCGTATGTATTTTGATGTCTCTTATTCTTCCAATATTCCTTTTAAAAATTATTTGTTCGCTTATAAATTTATTATCTTTAAATTTTATTTTTCTTAATGACTGGTCTTTTAGCGAGGTAATTAAAGCATCACCATTCCATTCTTTGAACTCATCACCTTGATATATAACCATCGCACTTACAGCTATCGATGGAACCCAATACTTAATTGCTTTTGTAAAACCTGGTTTCCATTTGGGCCCAATTTTAGTTCCGGTATAATTTGTTCCGCCCCAGCCTAAAATTTTCCAGCCATAATTTTCAGCATAATTAACTGTACCAAACCAATCACCACCTTTAGCGCCATGATTTGTCATATAAATTTTATTGTCAAAAGGAGATAATGACATGCCCTGAGGATTTCTTACTCCAATTTGGAAAATTTCAGGTAGCCAATTTTTTTTATTTTTAAACTTAGGATTATCTTTAGGAATAGATCCATCTAAGTTTATTCTGATAATACTACCTGGGTGTTTTGTGAAATCTTGAGCAATCATTCCCTCTCCTCTTTCACCAGCAGAAATATATAAATGTTTATCTTTTATAACTAGTCTTGAGCCAAAATGATATCCAGAATCAATCGCTGGTTCAGCTCTAAAAATATTATTGAATTTAATAGAGTTCTTATCAAATTTGCCTTTTGCAACAGATGTACTTGTTTTCTGACCCTCTCTTTGTTCAGAATAAGATACATAAACATTTTTATTATAATACAGAACGTCAAGAAGGCCCCCCTGACCATCTTCAAGAACAGATAAATTATGTTTAATTTCAGATATTATTTGATTTTTTAAATCTAAATGTAACAGCTTACCTTTTTTTTCTGTATAAATAATACTGATATCATTTATAAATGATAAACTCCATGGCTTATTCATACCCTCTACAATCTTTTCTAATTTAACTTCTAATCCAAATAAATTTGAAAACCAAAAAAAATATATAATTAATATTGTTTTTTTCATTTTGCTATAAGAAACATTTTATTTTTATTTGCAAAATTAATACATTTATTTTTCTCAAGTAAAATGTTCCCCTTGTTTTTGAGAACAATTCCTTTTAAACCAGCTATCTTACATTGAACAAAAGTTTTAAATCCAACAGTTGGTAAATCAATTCTTAAATCTTGTTTCTTTTTTGGAAATTTGACTAGTACACCTTTGTTTTTAAATATTTTACTTTTGCATTTGTTAAGCATTTTTTTTGTACCACCTTTACCTTCTATAGCAATCACTTTGCCATTCCTAACTACAGTTCCTTGGCTATAATTGTATTGATTTAATCTATTAAGTGTTTTGATAGCCTTATTAATATCCTTACTGTCTTCTTTATTTGGTTTAATTTTAGTGTGGTTACCTTTTTTAAGAGAAAGTTCAGGATTAAACATTAGGGAATTTAAGGTTTTGATCTTTTCATTTTTTAATATTTTTATTACTTCTTTCAATATAGATGCATCGCCATTTTTAGAGCTCTTAATAATTCTGGGCATATAATAAATACCTTTTAGATCTAATCTCAACTTTGATAAATTTGGTTTTTTGACGCTACCAGCAAAAAGAACTTTCTTACAATAATTTTCTCTCAGGATATTAATAATCTTACCAAATTGTCCTACAGATACAGAAAAGGAATTTTTGTCTTTTTTAAAAGATTTGTTTTTAGTTAAATCAATAATTAAATATTTTTTTCTCTTTTTTTTTACTTTTTTTAAGATTTCTTTTGGAAATAATGTTTCACCAAATATTAAACCAATCATTATTCAGATAAAGGTGAGCAAATAGGTCTTTTTTTATCCTTTTCTATAAATTTAGTGACCTCTTGTACTAACTCATTTTCCTTAAATTCGCCGTTAATCTTGCTTAGATTCTCGTGAAGATTGGTTGATGAAAATATTTTTTTATATGCTTGGTCCAATTCCATTATTTTTTTGTTATCGTATTTTTTTCGTCTTAATCCAATCAAATTTATACCTTTTAAATAATTTCGATTGCCAAAAGATAGGCCAAAAGGAATAACGTCTTTTAATACACCGGTCATTCCACCTATCATAGCTAATCTTCCAATTCTTGTGAATTGCTGCACAGCAGAATTACCTCCAATAACAACATTGTCTTCGATCGTAACATGTCCTCCCAAGGGAACATTATTTGCAATGACTACGTTATTGCCTATTCTGCAATCATGAGCAATGTGAGAAGAAATCATAAATAAACAATTGTTTCCTACTACAGTTTTGCTTCCCCCGCCTACGGTTCCGGGATTTATTGTTACATATTCCCTAATTATGTTGCTTTCACCTATATCTAAACTGTTATTTTCACCTTTGTATTTTAAATCTTGAGGGACTGTTCCAATACTTGCAAAAGGATAAACTTTTGTGCCTACTCCTATTTTTGTATTTCCCTCTATATGAACATTTGAAATTAATTCTACGCCTTCTTTTAATTGCACTTTGGGACCAATGTAACAAAACGGTCCAATTTTTACATTTTTTTCTATTTTAGCTTTTGAGTCTATAACGCTAGATTTGTGGATCATTTATTTCTATCAACTATTGTAGCCGACCACTCAGCATCAGCCATTTTCTTATCATTAACTTTTGCTACACCTTTATACTTCCAAACTCTACCGTGTGACCGCACCGCTTCAATATCTAAATGTAACTCACAATCGGGCATAACAGGATTTCTAAAACGTGCTTTTTCAACGCTCATTAAATAGACTAATTTATCTTTATATTCATTAGGATCAATACCATGAGCTGTAAGTGCGGCAGCAGCTTGTCCAAAAGCTTCGACTATTAAAACTCCTGGCATAACAGGTTGACCTGGGAAATGACCGTCAAAAAAGAATTTTCCTTTTTTAACTTTGACTATTGCAGTAGCAGATTTTAATGGAACAATATTGATTAAACTATCAATTAAAAGCATTGGTTCCCTATGCGGTAAAAGTTTTTCAATTTGTTCTTTATTGATTTTATTTGTCATTTTTTTTTAAAAATTCTTTTAATGGTACTGCCGGGTAACCCATAACAGTTGTTCCATTTGCTATATCTTTAACAACTCCACTACCACCGCCAATTCTAACATTATTCCCAATTTTTAAGTGACCTGAAACTCCTGCTTGCCCACCTATGGAAACATTGTTTCCAATAGATGTACTTCCAGCAAAGCCAACTTGTCCGGCTATCATACAATTTTCGCCTATTCTGACATTGTGTGCAACATGCACTTGGTTGTCTAAAAAGGTATTTTTTCCAATTACCGTGTCACCAATAGATCCTCTATCTATTGTACAATTAGCTCCTATCTCAACATTGTCATTAATTAAAACTCTACCAATATGGGGAAATCTAAAATTTTTACCTTTAACTGGTATAAAACCAAAACCTTTAACCCCTATTTTAGATCCATCTTGAATCACAACATCATTCCCTATTATAGAATTTCTTATAGTAACATTTGCACCAATTACACAATTATTATCAATTTGAACATCGTGCTCTATAACTGTGTTGCTACCTACAATAGTGTTAGAACCTATTTTAACATTTTTTCCAAGAAAAATATTCTTACCAAATGTGACAGATTTAAATTTTGAATTAATTTTACCTGTTTCTTGAAGAGATTGATCTGGAAAATCAATATCGGCATTGGGATAAAATTTTTTTGATATTTCAGCAACAGAAAATAACACATTTTTTACAATTATAACTAAACAGTTTTTTGGCAAGTATTTTTTAAGATTTTTTGTAGTCAAGCAAACAGAAGCTTTAGTTTTTTTAGCTGAGTTAATATAATCTAGTGAATTTAAAAAACTTATATGGTTTTTATTTGCTTTGTCTAAGGTTTTTAAATCTTTAATTAAAATTTTATCTTTATAGGCGACAAAATCCTTTGATAATTCATTTATATTGTAAGGACCAGTGGGAACAAAAAAAGATATATCTGACATTAGAACTTAATTTAATTGGATTGATTTTAATTCTTTATCTAAAAGTTTCAGAATTTTATCAGTTAAATCAAATTTTGAATTAGCTAAAAGAATGTTTTTTTTATCTACGATAATCTGTATATTATTTTCATTCATATATTTTTGTAAAATAGGATTAAGAGTTGTTACAAGTTTTGATCTAGCTTCATTTTTCTTTTTAAGCCAATCATTTGATGCATTACGTCTTTTTTTTTGGTAACTAACATTTTTCTGTCTTAATTCATTTAATTTTTTTTTATAATCTTCATTAGATATAAGTTTCTTTTTTGATATTAGGTCTGACTCTTCTTTTTTGAGAGATGCTGATTCTTTTTTTAATTTTTCGTTTTCATCATCAAATTTCTTTTTTAAAAAAGTTTGAGCTTTTTTCCCAGCTTTGCTGCTGTTTAATATTTTCTTAATATCAACGAAATAAATATCTGACGCTGAACTTTGAGTAAAAATTCCAAATGAAAATAACACAATAACTAATATTTTTATATTTTTCATATTAAAAAGAGGTACCAATTTGAAATTTGAATTGTTGTGTTGTATCACTTTCGGCAGAAGAAAGGTCTTGAGCAAATACAAAGTTTAATGGGCCAATAGGAGTGTATACATTTGTGGCAATACCTAATGAAGACCTTATTGTACTTGATTGTCCTACTCTTGAGTCGTAATCAACATGCCATAAATTTCCTAAATCTAAAAAAGCTGCGACATCAGTTTGTGTTGCTTCTGGTAAGAGATTTGGCAGGGCAGCCTCGAAATTCATAGCTAATGCATAGTTACCACCTACATAATCTCCCGAGTCGACTGGACCAACCTTTCTAGACTCAAAACCTCGTAATCTTCTGGCAGGAATATGTAGACGTTTGCTTAATCTTACATCGTCTTCGATAGCCAAAATTCCAGCTGCATAAAATTTAAATGCACCTAAAACATTTTCATTAAAACTATGATACTTGCTTAATGTGAAACGATTATATACTGATGAATTTTCCTCTATAATAAGAGGAAATTTTTGAGCAAAACCATAGATAGATCCGCTAGTTGGCATAAATCTTCTATCTCTTGTATCCTTTTCTACGCCATAGCCAAAAGATAAATCAGTAAATGTACCTGCTTGTTTTTTTAAACGTTCTGAGGCTGTTCCATCTACTGTCATATCGTCAAAAGATAATTCTAAATTTGGTGACAGATAAATATCATCGTATTGTTCAAATCTTGTTCCGATATTTAATTGTGTTAAGGTATTTTCATATCCAGAGTTCGGTCTATCGGTTTTTAAACTAGAAATCCCATATTCTAAAGAATTTCCTGAATAATTATAATTTGGATTTACCACTGATACTCCTCCCCTAAGAGCACTTTCAGAAGCTTCTAAAGAAGTGTCTACAACGAGACCTTCTCCTAAATAATTATTTTCGGTCAATGAAAAAGATAAAGTTGTTCCATCAGTGCCGGTACCAGCTCCGGCAGCAATCTCCCCCGTGGGCATTTCTTCAACTACAATATCCATAATCTTAACATTTTTAGAAGAACCATCAGAAACTTTATAATTAATTTTTTTAAATATATTTCGTGCTTTCAAAATTGAAATTGATTTGTCAATTTTAATCTTACTAAAAGGATCTCCTTCATCTAAAATGAGCTCAGATCTAATTACCGAGTCATTTGTAACAGTATTTCCCTTAATATTTATTCTCTCTACTATTACTTTAGGTCCTTCAAATATTTTGAATTCTAAATCAATAAAATTATCATCTACAGTTTCTGATACAGAATGCGTTACAAACTGTAATTCGTTATCATCAATTAATTCATCAATACTTTCTAAAATTTTTGTAATTTTAAACGGAGAATAATAAGTGCCAGCAAACTTTTTAAAATCAGCTTCTAATATCTTAAAAATCCTTTTATCAAAAACAGGATCAATGTTAGTTGAGATTTTTTTAATTCTATATCTTTTACCTGCATTAATATTAAAAGTAAGTTCAATACCCTCCTTGTCTTTGATGAATACATTACTTGATAAAATTTCAGCATCGTAATAACCTTTGCTCAAATAATAATTTTTTAGAAGTCTTTTGTCTAATTCTATCCTTTGATTATTTAAATAAATATTTCTTGAAATAAATTTCCAAAATTTAGCTTCTTCTGTAGCTATTACATCTCGTAGTCTTTTTGTTTTGATTTTTTTTTCACCAATAAAATATATTTTAGTAATTTTTTCTCTTTTCCCCTTGTCGATAATAAATATTAAATCAATCAAATTATTTCCATCTTTTACTTCGGTCGTTCTTGCTTCGACTTTTGATGAATAATAGCCTAATTGATTATAAAACTCTTTGATTATCTCAACATCTTTTTTAACATCATTTTTAATATATGAAGATTTTTCTTTAAGTGTCATAAAGTTTAATAAAGCTTTTGTAAATTTTTTTGTAGGTTCGCCTTGTAAAGTAATTGAATTAATAATCGGATTTTCCTCAACAGTTATTTTTAAAATACCGTTAGAAAAATTAATTGATATTTTTGAAAAAAACTTAGTGTCGTACAAATTTTTGATTATAGTATTAATCTTATCTTGAGTATAATTTTTATTTTTTTGTATTTCGCCATAAACTATTAATGTTTCATCGGATATTCTCTCGTTTCCTGTTATTATAATTTCTTTCAAGATCTCAGCTCTTAAAGTATTTGTGTAAAATACTAAAATGAAAAAACTTAAATAAATGATTTTACCTATATTTTTCATAATTTTTTGATATAATCTCTAAAGTTTTATTTCTCGCCCAATTATCAATTTTATAAATTTCATCAATATTAGGTACCTTTTTTACAGCATATTTATTAAAATCTCTATCCTTAAAAACTCTTTTTAAAGTCTCAAAGATTCCATTATAGGGTATTTTATTTTTTATAAAACTATCGACTAAAATTTCATTGCTAGCATTAAGAATTATCGGACCTGACTTTGATAAATATTTCTCTTTAGCCAAAGTAACAATTGGAAATCTTTTTTTATCAACATTTTCAAATTTAATATTTCTTAAATTCTTAATAAAATTATTACCAGTTTTAATAATTTTATCTATATCAACTCTATTGTTATAAATAGCGTTTGATATAGGAATTTTCATATCAGTTTCGTGATATAGAAACTTGCTCTGTCCGTTTTTAAAAATAACAATTGCATGAATTAGTGATTGTGGATGAATGATAATTTCATATTTTATTGGGTTAAATGAAAATAGTCTATGCGCTTCAATTAACTCTAATATTTTATTCATAAGATTTGACGAATCTATTGAAATTTTTTTTCCCATGTTCCAGTTTGGATGTTTGCAAGCAGCGTTGGGTTTGATTTTATTAAAAGACACAAGGGGTCTTCTTAAAAATGGGCCACCAGAAGCTGTTATATAAATTTTTTTTATATCAGAGTCTGTATAATTTCGGGTTAATTGATTAATTGAGAAATGTTCGGAGTCAATCGGAATTAATTCAGTTTTATTTTTTTTTATTATTTTCGATAAAATATGCCATCCACAAATAATACTTTCTTTATTTGCTAAAAGTATTTTTTTAGATTTTTTTGAAAACTGAATAGTTGGTTCAAGTCCTGCAATACCAACAATAGCGGCGATGGTTATATCAAACTTTAATTTTGATGGTATATCTTTAAAATTGTTATAAATTTTTATTCTTTTATTTTTAAACTCAGATTTAACTTTGACATAAACTAAATAGTTTGTGATTACAAAATTACTGGGTTTAAATAACTTTATTTGATTGCAGATTTCTTTATAGTTTGAATTTGCAGATAATAATTTAATATTAAAGTTTGTTTTATTTAATTTTATAATTTCAAGGGAATTTTTTCCTATACTTCCTGTGGAACCTAATATAGCAATTTTTTTTTTTTTCATGGAAATATTTTTAAAGTATACAAAATGTAAGCTAATATAACTACGAACATTAAGCCATCTATTCTATCAAAAATCCCTCCATGACCTGGGATAATTTTTCCTGTATCTTTAATTTTTTCGAGCCTTTTAAAATAAGAAATTGTTAAATCACCCAATTGTGCAGTTATAGAAAATACTATTGCAAGAATAAAAAATTTAGGTTTTAAAAAAAAATTATTATCTATACCTGTAAATATTTCAACAATAATATCAATTAAAAATACAGAAAAAAACGAAAATACCAAAGATCCAATCACACCAGATAAAGTTTTGTTTGGGCTTATTTTTGAGATTTTTTTTCCTTTAAAAAATTTGCCAAAAACATAACCGCCTAAGTCAGATAGAATGGTCAATATAATTACCCAAAGTAATAAAAAAAATGATGATGCAGTATCATTTCTTAAAAATAAAACGACTAACAAAGAAATAACAAGTATAAGATCAATTAAAATAATTGTTAGTTTCCTTTTAAATGCTGAAAAGACTTCAAAATTACCTAATATCAAAATTGCATATAAAAAAGAGACAATATAGTTACCTCCTTTAAGTATGAAAAAAACTGAAATTGGTAAAATTATGATTGATGAAAGTATTCTTTTTTTAATATTGCTCATATGTTTCCATAATTTCTTTTAACATTTTTAAAATTATTTATAATTTTTTTATAATCCACTATATTGAAATCTGGCCAGAGCTTATTAATAAAATAAATTTCAGTATAAGCAATTTGCCAAAGTAAAAAATTACTCAACCTTTTTTTTCCTCCAGTTCTAATCATAATATCTGGATTGGGTAGATTTTTTGTATATAAATTTTTTTGTAAGTTTTTAACATTAATCATTAATTTTTTTCTTTTTACGTGTTTGGTTGCTTCGATTATTTCGTTATGTGATCCATAATTAATTGCCAAATTAACTAAAATTTTATTACATTTTTTTGTCTTCCTCATCGATTCAATCAAACAAGATCTTACCTTTTTTGGAAGAATTTTAATATTACCAATAACATTAATTTTAATGTTATTTTTAATTAAGTTATTTATTTCTTTAATAAAATAAAAGTTTATTAGTTTAAATAAAAAGCCAATTTCTTTCTTTGGTCTTTTCCAATTTTCACTTGAAAATGTATAAAATGTTAATATTGGTACATTTATTTTGATTGATGATTTAACAATTTTTTCAATCACCTTAATTCCATTTTGATGTCCAAAATTTCTATTTTTTCCTTTTTTTTTACCCCATCTACCATTTCCATCCATAATAATGGCAATATGGTTGACCTTGTTCATAAAGTTAATATTTCTTTTTCTTTTTCTACTAATATTTTTTCAATAAGCGAAATATTTTCATCAGTACTTTTTTGCACTTGATTTTCAAAATTTTTGCTTTCATCTTCACCAATTTTTTTTTCTTTTAGCAAACTTTTTATATTGTCATTGAACTCTCTTCTTAAATTTCTTATTGATACTTTTGACTTTTCGCCTAAATTTTTTAATACTTTTGTTAATTCTTTTCTTCTTTCCTCGGTAAGTTGTGGAATGCGTATTCTTAAAATTTGCCCATCAACTTGAGGATTTACACCAAGATTTGATTTTTTAATTTCAGTATCTACTAGAGTTACGTTGCTTTTATCCCATACTTGTATTGATATGGTTCTTGGCTCTGGAATAGTTACCGAGGCTAATTGATTAATAGGCATCTTTTGACCGTATACATCTATTCTTATTAAATCCAACATAGCAGGATTGGCTCTTCCAGTTCTTAAAGTAGCAATATCTTTTTTACATGAAGCAATTGTTTTGCCCATTTTTATTGTTAGTTCTTTTATATCAAAGGTGTCCACTTGATTTAAATTCCTTCACCAACTTTATATCTGACAAAGTCTATAATATTTATTTCTCCATTATTTGAATATTGTTTCAAAAACCCGCTCACTGTAATTTTTGTATCCATTATCCAGGTTTGATTTAGCAATGTATTTTCTGAAATAAACTTTTTAATCTTTCCATTTGCAATTTTTTCAATCATTTCAGGTTTTTTTCCACTATTTTTTAGCTCTTCTTTTATGATTTCAAGTTCTTTATCTAGTACATCTTTTTTAATTCCCTTATCATTTATTGCTAATGGCGACTGAGCAGCAATATGCATTGCAAGTTTACCTCCTACAAAATCTATGTCTTTTGTATTAGTATTTGAAAGTTTAACAATTGAAATAACCTTGCCGATATTTTTCTCAGAGGAGTTATGAACATAAAAAAAATTTTTACCATCATTGTCAAAATATTTGCTTCTTCTTATGGTAATTTTTTCACCTATTTTTGAGATTAACGACACAAGATTTTCTTCCACAGTTTTATTATTACCCATTTTACTGTTATTTAATTTGCTCAAATCTGCTTTATTTTTGAAATTTAAAATCGCTACTTCTTTACAAAATGATATGAAATCTTTATTTTTAGCAACAAAATCGGTTTCGCTATTGATCTCAAGAGCAGAGACTTTCCCATCTTTTTCATTTACCAATATTAAACCATCAGCAGCAACACGGCTCATTTTTTTTGAGGCTTTTGCAATACCTTTTTTTCTAAGATACTCGATTGACTTTTCAATATCACCATTTGACTCTGTTATAGCTAATTTACAATCAGAAAAACCAACCCCTGTTATTTCTCTCAGTTTTTTAATATTGTCTAAAATTTTTTTATCCGTCATTACTTAGATTTTATTTATTGAGATTTTTTTTTGAAGAATTATCAATTATTTTTGAAGACTGTTCTTTATTCGCTACAATACTTTTTTTATTTTGCATCTCATTATTAATTTTATTTGTGACAATATTTTTTTTTGCATCAATTATTGTAGCTTTTAATAATTCACAATATAGATCTATTGATCTTCGGGCATCATCGTTTCCTGGAATTGGATGATTTATTCCTGTTGGATCAGAGTTAGAGTCTAATACGGCAACTATTGGTATTTTTAATTTAATTGCTTCCTTAATTGCAAGTGACTCTACGTTGGTATCTATAACAAAAATCATCTCTGGAATTTTATGCATATTTGAAATTCCACCCAATGATCTATTTAATTTCTCTTTTTCTTTTTCTAGCTTAAGTATTTCTTTTTTTGTAAATCCAATGTCTTCTTTGGATAAATCTTTTTCTAATTTCTTTAATCTTTTAATTGAATTTTGAATTGTTTGCCAATTCGTAAGCATGCCGCCTAACCATCTATAATTAACATAGTACTGCTCTGTATCTTTTGCTAATTTTAATATGGTTTCAGC
>CABYJW010000015.1 GCA_902519465.1 uncultured Pelagibacteraceae bacterium | reverse complement strand
GCTGTTAAATTTGGTCACGAAAGTTTTGCTAATGTGATAAAAGGTATTGAAAAGTTGGCAAAAAAAGCTTCAAAAGAAAAATGGAAAATCGAAGAAAAAGATTTCAGTGAAGTGTCAAAAAAAATTAAAAAAGAGCTAACTAAAGACTTAGAAAAAGCATTTACAGAAAAAGATAAAAAGAAAAGATCTGATTTAATAAGCGCAGCAGGAGACACATGTAAATCGTTATTTAAAGATGACGAGACTCTTTTAGAACACGAAGTAATGACTCAGCTTAAAAATTTAGAAAAAGAAATAGTTAGATCAAGAATTTTAAAAAGCAAAAAAAGAATTGATGGAAGAGGTCTTTCGGATGTAAGACCGATAAAATGTCAAGTAGGTATACTTCCAAGAGTTCATGGCTCTGCATTATTCACTAGAGGTGAAACGCAAGCAATAGTGACAACTACTTTAGGAACCTCAGATGATGAGCAAAGAATAGAAAGTTTGGAAGGATTAAAAAGGCAAAGATTCATGTTGCACTATAATTTTCCTCCATTTTCCGTTGGAGAAACTGGCAGGATTGGAACTGGCAGAAGAGAAGTGGGGCATGGTAAATTAGCTTGGAGAGCGTTGAACTCTTCATTACCAAAAAAGGAAAATTTTCCTTATACTTTGAGAATTGTATCAGAAATTACTGAGTCAAATGGATCATCATCGATGGCAACAGTATGTGGATCTTCCCTTGCATTAATGGATGCAGCAGTGCCCATAGCTGAACCAGTCGCAGGAATTGCGATGGGGTTAATTAAAGAGAAAGACGATTTTTCTATTTTATCGGACATATTGGGAGACGAAGATCACTTGGGAGATATGGATTTTAAAGTAGCAGGAACAAAAGATGGCATCACGTCTCTTCAAATGGACATTAAAATTACAGGTATCACTTTTGAAATTATGGAAAAAGCTCTTGCACAAGCAAAAGAAGGACGAGTGCACATCTTAAATGAAATGAATAAAACTATTAAATCTTCAAGAAAAGAAGTAGGAAAGCACACCCCAAAAATGGAGAAAATAAAAGTCGATAAAAAAGATATTGCAACTGTTATTGGAAAAGGTGGCGCTACAATTAGAGAAATCGTTGAAAAGTCTGGTGCAAAAGTTGATGTTAATGATACAGGGGAAGTTACTATTGCAGCCGCGAATGATGAGACAAGAAAGATCGCAGTTCAGATGATAAAAGACCTTGTTGCAAAACCTGAGATGGGAAAAACATATAAAGGTAAAGTTGTAAAAATTATGGAATTTGGAGCTTTTGTAAACTTTTTAGGAAAACAAGATGGACTTGTTCATATATCCCAATTAGCAGCAAAAAGAGTTGAAAAAGTTACAGATGTAGTAAAAGAGGGCGATGAAGTTTCAGTTAAAGTAATTGGATTTGATCGAGGCAAAGTTAAACTTTCTATAAAAGAAGCTATCTCATAACCTTTTAAATTTGGTATTCAAAATTCTGAGTCTTTTCATTTACACTAAGCTCCTTTGCTCCATTTCTCAAATGAAAATTTCTCGCCATTTCTGTTAGAGGAGATAAAGTAACTAATCTATTTAAGTGATTTGATTTCTTTATTTTTTTAAATGCTTCCTTAACAATAAGTTTTCCTCCACCCTTCTTCTTAGACCAAACAGTATATGCAATTGCTATTTTACCAACATTTTGATTTCGCCATGATGCACTTTGCATGTATGCATCTTTGGTCATTAAATCAAATTCCTCGATTGTTTTGGGAATTTCATTTGTAAATCCAAAACACATTATTGCACATATTTCATTTTTATATTTTACACCATAGATTTTTCTTCCATGACTTGTTCTAAACTTAACGTCAAGTTCTGGTCGTATTGGATCTTCACTTGCATCACATGAATTTAGTTCAATTAATTTAGCACCTTTTATCCAGTCAAAAAAATTTTCAAACTTTTCTTTTAATTTTTTATTAAATTTTTCCATTCAATTATTTTTTTTTGGCTTTTGACTAGCTAGTGAAGTTTTTAGGATCTGGCATTCCTGCCTTGTTATAACCAGCATCTACGTAATGTATTTCGCCAGTTACACCATCACTTAAATTGCTTAACAAATATAATGCCGATTTTCCTACATCATTTATATCAACATTTCTTTTTAAAAAAGAATGATCAGCGCTCCATTTATATAAAAATTTCGCATCACCAATAGCAGAAGCTGCCAATGTTTTAATTGGTCCAGCACTTATTGCATTAACTCTAATACCTTTAGAACCCAAATCTTTTGCAATATACTTTACGCTCGACTCTAATGCAGCCTTACATACTCCCATTACATTGTAATTTGGAATCACTTTTGTTGACTCGTAAGTTAGAGTCAACATGCTAGAACCACTTTTCATTATTTTTGACGCCTCTTTTGCTATCTCAGTAAAAGAAAAACATGAAACTAACATACTTTTTGCAAAATTTTCTCTTGAAGTATCAATATATTGACCTGATAGTTCCGCTCTATCTGAAAATGCAATTGCGTGAACAACAAAATCAATTTCATTCCATTTATTTTTGACCTCTTGGAAAGTTTTTACAATATCTTCTTTATTTTCTACATTACAATTTAAAAGAAATTTTGAATTAATAGACTCCGCTAAAGGTGTCACTCTTTTTTTTAAGGCATCACCAAAGTAAGTAAATGCTAACTCAGCACCATTTTCGGCAAGTTTTTTTGATATCCCCCATGCTATAGATCTTTCATTAGCAACACCCATAATTAAACCTTTTTTACCCTTAACTAAATCCATTATTAAACCTTTTCGAAGATTAATGTTGCGTTTGTTCCACCGAAACCGAAGCTATTAGACATAACAGAATTTAATTTTACGTCCTTTTCAACTTTTGTAACAATTGGGAACTTTTGTGCTGACTCATCCATTTCATTAACATTACAAGATGCTGCAATAAAATTATTTTTCATCATTATTAAAGAATAAATAGCCTCATGAACTGAAGCAGCGCCTAGTGGGTGACCAGATAGAGATTTTGTTGAACTAATTTTTGGTATTTTGTCTTTGAATGCATCCTTTATAGCTTTTAATTCTGTTATATCTCCAACCGGAGTTGATGTACCATGAGTGTTAATATAATCAATTTGGTTTCTAGTTGTCTTTAATGCTAAGTTCATACATCTAGTCGCCCCTTCTCCCGAAGGTGCAACCATATCAAAACCATCAGAAGTTGCTCCATAGCCTGTCAATTCTGCATAAATTTTTGCTCCTCGTGCTTTGGCATGCTCAAGTTCCTCTAAAACTAAAACTCCCGCTCCTCCAGCTATCACGAAACCATCCCTTGTTTTGTCGTATGGTCTAGACGCCTTCTGTGGGTTATCATTATATTTTGAAGAAAGTGCAGTCATTGCATCGAACATAGCTGTCATCGCAAAATGAATTTCATCACTTCCCCCTGCAAAAATAATTTTTTGTTTTCCAAACTGAATAAGTTCCATTGCATTACCAATACAGTGACCACTAGTAGCACAAGCTGAACTTATCGTGTAATTAACTCCTTTTATTTTAAAAGGAACTGCTAAAGTAGCCGAAGCAGTACTTGCCATGGTTCTTGGTACAATAAATGGCCCCATTTTTTTTGGATTTTTTTCTCTAGTTTTATCCGCAGCTAAAATAACATTTTCAATTGAAGGACCGCCTGAACCCATTACCATACCTGAGTCAACATTACTTATATCTTTGTCTTCCAAACCAGAGTCAGTTATTGCCTCTTTCATCGCCACATAGTTATATGCCGATCCATTCCCCATAAATCTTAATGCTTTTCTGTCAACATGATCTTCAAGCTTTATATTCGGTTTTCCGTGTACATTACTTTTTAAATTGTGCTCTTTATATTCTTCTGCGAAAGAAATACCTGATTTACTATTTATGAGCGAGTCATAAACTTCGTTTTGACTATTCCCTAGACAAGAAACAATTCCAATCCCTGTTACGACAACTCTTTTCATTGTTTATAAACTCCTACTTTCAAATTTTCTGCAGTATATATCTGTTTACCATCAGCTTTCAAAATCCCATCTGCAAAACCAACAGTTCCACCTTCGGTTTTTAAAACTTTTTTCATATCTACTTCATAAGTTGCCATTTTTACTTTTTTTATAACTTCACCAGTAAATCTAACAGAATTTACACCTAAAGCACGTCCTTTACCTGGTTCACCAATCCACCCAAGGTAGAAACCAACTAATTGCCACATCGCATCTAACCCCAGACATCCAGGCATAACAGGATCAGCCTTAAAATGACAATCGAAGAACCACATTTTATCTTTGATATCTAGTTCAGCTTTTACGATACCCTTTTTAAATTTGCCTTCATCTGATTTTATTTGTGTAATTCTATCAAACATTAACATTGGTGGCGCTGGCAAACGCGCATTCCCTTCACCAAACAAATTGCCGTTAGCACATTCGATTAATTCGTTATAGTTGTAACTGTTTTTTTGTTTCATTTTGAAAGTTAACAATTGCTTGAGTTTTTAGCAATATCATATATAAAATTAAAAAATTATACAGCAAGTTAATGCAAAAAATGAATAATAAAAACAAGATTTTTATTGATAAACTCAGATCCTCAGGTCTTAGACCTACAAATCAAAGAGTAGAAATAAGCAAATTTCTCTTTAATAGAAAAAAAACATTCCATTTCACAGTTGAAGAATTAAAAAACTCTATGAATTTAAAAAGATCAAAAAAAATTTCAACAGCAACTTTTTATAATACGGTGCACGCACTAAAAAGCGCAGGTTATTTAAAGGAATTCTCTCTAGAAAATAACACATCATACTATGATACGAATATTTCTTCTCACCACCACTTCTTTGATAATGGAAAGGTGATTGATATTAATAGCGACAAAATTACCTTTCGGAAACTTCCAGAGGCCCCAAAAGGCAAGAAAATTAAAAACGTTGAAGTTGTAATAAGATTGGAAAATAATAATTAGTCTCAAAATCAGATCTTGTTGTATTGACACATACTTTAGAATAATTATAAAGTAGTTATAAAACAAAAAACTATAATAGTATGAGTACTGGACTTAAAAAAAATGGAAACGGAAATGGCAAATGCCCAGTAATGCACGGGGGTGTAACCAAATCGGGCGAGTCAAACACTTCACGACAATGGCCAAACAGTGTTAATCTTGATATTTTACATCAACACGATACAAAAACTAACCCTCTACCAAAATTTAATTATAAAAAAGAAGTAAAAAAATTAAATTTCAAAGCACTCAAAAAAGATTTATTAAAATTAATGACAGAAAGCCAAGAATGGTGGCCAGCAGATTTAGGAACTTATAGCGGTCTTATGGTAAGACTGACTTGGCATCAAGTTGGAACTTACAGAGAATTTGATGGTAGACCAAACGTGGGATCTCATAGATTTTCACCTCAGGATTCATGGCCAGATAACACAAATTTAGATAAAGCTAGACGTCTTCTTTGGCCCATCAAAAAAAAATATGGAAATAGATTAAGCTGGTCAGATCTTATGGTTCTAGCTGGAACTATGGCCTACGAGCACGCTGGGTTTAAAACTTTTGGCTTTTCGTTTGGTAGAGAAGATATCTGGGAACCCGAAAAAGATGTTTATTGGGGTAAAGAGACAGAACCATTAGCAGTTAACAGATATGGCGATCCAAAAGATCGTTCTTCTCTAGAAGCACCACTTGCGGCGTCACATTTTCAACTTGTATATGTTAATCCTCAAGGAGTTGAAGGAAAACCTGATCCAGTTAGAACTGCGATGGATGTGCGTGAAACATTTGGACGAATGGGAATGAACGATGTAGAAACCGCTGCTCTTACAGTCGGAGGCCACTCTATTGGAAGGGCTCATGGTAATGGCAATCCAGATAATCTAGGACCAGAACCAGCTGGAGCTGATATTCACGAACAAGGTTTTGGATGGAACCAAGAAAATGGAACAGGTGCTAATCAAATAACTTCTGGTCTCGAAGGAGCTTGGACAACTAACCCTGATAAATGGGATCATCAATACTTAGATCTTTTACTTAATTATGAGTGGGAAAGTAAAAAAAGCCCTGCAGGTGCTTGGCAATGGGAACCTATCAATCTTGAAGAAGATAAAAAACCAAAAGATTTGGCAGACCCTAACAAAAAAGCCAGATTAATGTTTACTGACGCTGATATGGCTATGGCAATGGATCCAGAGTATAGAAAAATTTCAGAAAGATTTTATAAAGAGCCAAAATTTTTTGAAGACTCATTCGCACGTGCCTGGTTTAAATTAACACACAGAACAATGGGAAATAAAGGAAATTATATTGGTCCTTGGGCACCTAAAGAGGATCTGCTTTGGCAAGGAAACGTTCCATCTCCAAAAAAGAAATATAATGTAAATAAGGTAAAAAAAATGATTTCAGCTACTAACTTATCTACTAGTGATTTAATTACTATTGCTTGGGATAGTGCCAGAACTTATAGAAGGACCGACAAAAGAGGAGGAGCTAACGGCGCAAGAATTCGATTGGCACCCATGAAAGACTGGGAAGCAAACGAGCCAAAAAAACTCTCAAAAGTTTTAAAAGTGCTTGAGAATATAGCTAATAAATCAGGAGCAACTGTTGCGGATACAATTATTCTAGCAGGAAATGTAGGACTTGAAAAAGCAATTAAAAAAGCTGGTTCTAAAGTTAAGGTTCCATTTAGCCCTGGTAGAGGGGACTCATCTCAAGAGCAAACAGAATTAAAAAGCTTTAAGTGGCTAGAACCTCTACATGATGGTTTCAGAAACTATGTAAAAGCTGATTACTCCGTGATGCCAGAAGAACTTTTATTAGAGCGTGCTTCTCTGATGGGATTGACTGCACAAGAAATGACCTGCCTAGTTGGAGGTATGAGAGTACTAGGAACAAACCATGAGTCTGCAAATGAGAAAGGAGTGTTCACAAATAAAGTTGGCACTTTAACAAACGATTTCTTCATTAACTTGCTAGATATGAAATATACTTGGAAACCGACTGGTAAAAACTCTTATGATTTGGTAGATCGCAAAACGAATAAAGTTAAGTACTCTGCTTCTAGAGCCGACTTAGTTTTGGGTTCAAATTCAATTTTAAGATCTTATGCAGAAGTTTATGCTCAAGACGATAATAAAGAAAAATTCATAAAAGATTTTGTTAAAATCTGGACAAAAATTATGAATGCGGACAGGCAAAGTTATGGAAAATTAAACTAAAATGACAGAATTAACATCTGGCATATTTAATGCCTCCAAAAAAATCTACTCATCAAATAAAGGATCAATATTAAGAACAATTGTTTATACAATTGGTCATTTTGTAATTGCAATTACCGTATTAATGTTAGTTGCAGATGTATCTTTTTATATAGCATTAACAGATGCAATAGTTGAACCTTTAGCAAATTCTGTTTGGTATTTTTTATTGGATAAATTTTGGGCTTCAAAAGTAATGAAGAAAAGATGAATTAAAGCCTGCCAACCAAATTCTCCCTCTTTATCCAACCTGTAAATTTTCCAGTTTTTATTTTACACCAATCAGCTTTACACTTTTTAATTAAACATAACCTTCCTTCTTGAACTACAGCCAAAGGTTTTGAATACTCTGAGGGTTTCCTAAAAATAATTGATTTATCTTGAATGTTTAATGCAGCTTTTTTTTTAGATAATTGTGAAATATGAATCCATCCAGAATTATTTTCATGATCTTTTATTTTTCTAAAATTATATGATTTATCAAGAATTAATACTGGCAAAAACTTTTTATTGTAAACTAATTTTATGGGATGACTTAAAGATGGGCCCTGTCTTAAATTAACCTTACTACTTCTGAGAGTTAGGTAATACTCTGTTTCAGCAAATGAATTATTTACTGTGAACATAAATAAAAATAAAAAAATTATTATCCTAACCATGTAAATTTTTATTTTTACAATCAGGATTTTTTAACAATTTAACAGTTCTAAAATCAGAATTAAGTGAGTTAAAAATCAAAAGATTGCCCTTCTTTTTACTTTTAATATTCAAAATAGATTTTATTACCTCATTAGCCTGAAGTGAACCAGCCATGCCTGCAAGTGTAGTCATGATTCCATCACTCTGACAATTTACTTCATCATTTGGTATTTGAGGCATAAAACATCTAAAACAGGCTGATTTATTTCTGAAATCAAAATTAAATAATTGTCCGTCAAATTTATTTATAGCAGCAGAGATGAGTATTTTTTTGTTTTTTATACAATAATCATTTATCAAGTATCTTGTTTTAAAGTTATCTGTTCCATCACATATGATAGGATAATTTTTTCCGATTTGATCAATGTTGTTTTTATCGATTTTATTTTTATAAATATCGACAGTTATTTTGTTATTAATTTTTTTAATTATTTTTTTTGCAACTATAACTTTCTTTTTGCCAATGTCTCTCTTTGTAAATAGAATTTGCCTACTCAAATTTGAGATTTCTATTATATCGTGATCTACAATTCCAATATTGCCAACCCCAGAATAGGCTAAATATAAAATTAATGGACAGCCTAATCCTCCAGCACCTATTACTAGAACTTTTGAATTTATAATTTTTCTTTGTCCAATAATTCCAATTTTTTTAAGAATTAATTGTTTATAATATTTTTGATAATCTTCACCTTTAGTTGAGATTTTTTTCATTAGAGAGAAATGTATCTACAATTTTTTTAGCCACGATTGAAGCAACAAATTTTTTTGAATTTTTTTTAACTTTTTCAATTTTACCATTTTTATCAATAATTAATACTTCATTAAAATCGCTATGGAATCCCCTGTCTTTTTTTGAAACATCATTTGCAACTATCATATCACAAAACTTTTCCTGCATTTTAATTTTAGAGTTTTTAATTAAGTTTTCTGTTTCAGCAGAAAAACCAATTAAAAGTTTAGGTTTAAATCTATTACTTTTTCCCAGAAAACTTAAAATATCTGGATTTTTTTCTATTTTAATTTCCTTGATTTGATTTTTTTTGATTTTATTCTTTTCTGAGTATATTGGTTTAAAGTCAGAAACTGCTGCAGCACAAACTGCAATATGGGTTGGCAGTTTTCTTTTTACTGCCTCTAACATTTCTTTTCCAGTCACTACTTTTTTGACTTTAATTTCATTATCATATTTTAGTTTTGTCGGCCCTGATATTAGAGTGGTTTTAATACCTAAACGACTCAATTCTAAAGCTATTTCGTAACCTTGTTTTCCACTTGACTCATTTGATATGTATCTTACCGGATCAATATACTCTTTGGTTGGTCCGGTTGTGACTATAGCCCTTATTTTCTTACTTTTAAGCAAATCTCTCTTTTTAAAAAATTTAACTAAAAATGATAAAATTTGACGAGGGCTAGACATTTTTCCTTTACCATACTCTCCGCATGCCATCTCGCCATCTTCAGGTCCAATAAATTTATAACCATAATCCATTAGAACATTTAAATTTTTCTGAGTAGCTTTATGTTCCCACATTCTAACGTTCATCGCTGGAACTAAAAATATTTCTTTATTAGATGCTAAAATAATGGTTGAAGCAAGATCTTCAGCGCTTCCTTTGCTTAACCTAAACATAAAGTTTGCCGTAGTAGGTAGAACCATAATCAAATCAGCCCATCTAGACAAAGAAATATGATCAATATTTCCTTTATTTTTTTCATCAAAAATCTCCTCAAAAACTCTATTTTTTGACAAAGAAGACAATGACAGTGAAGTTACAAATTTTTTTCCACTTTTTGTCAAAACAACTTTCACTGAACAATTCTTTTTTTGAAGAAGCCTAATCAGATCAAGAGATTTATAAGCAGAAATCCCTCCGCCTATCATAAGTAAAATTTTTTTATTTTCTAAACTCATTATTTATTAAAATACTATAAATAGCCCTATTACAACACCTAAAATAGCTATAACTATATTGTTTCTTAAATTTTTTAATCTTAACTCTTCAAACTCAAAATTTTTTCCTGAAATTGAGTTTAAGTTTAGCTTTCCTTCTGCAATCATTTGCAAAGTTGTACTAGCATTATCCATTACCTTAGGTAGATCAGGAATTTTTTGTAAAATGTCTTTCGATATTTCAATAGTCCTGTTTATAGTTGATTTAGGTCCTTTTACACTTTTCATCCAATTTTCTAAAACTGGCCGAGATACTTCCCAAATATTTGTTTCAGGATTCATTTTTCTTGCTACTCCTTCAACCACAACCATGGTCTTTTGAAGAAGAAGTAATTGTGTTTGTGTATGCATATTAAATTTTTCAGTTATTTCAAACAGCTGCCCTAGTAAGTTTGCCCCCGAAATATCCTTAATTGACTGACCAAAAATAGGCTCACCGATAGATCTCAACGCTTGCGTTAATTCATCTTTCGAAGTTTCAGCTGGAACTAACCCAGCTAAGAAATGCATTTCAGCGACCTTATCATAGTCTCTATTTATAAATCCAAAAAGAATTTCAGCTAAATATTTTCTATTATTTTTATCTAATCTACCCATAATACCAAAATCGACAGGAACAATATTTCCATCCTTATCAACAAAAAGATTACCTTGATGCATATCGGCATGAAAAAATCCATCCCTTACAGCTTGTTTTAAAAATATCTGTATTAAGTTTGTTGAAAGTTTTTTTAAGTCAATATTTAAACTTTGTATTTTTAAATTATCTCTTATAGAAACACCCTCAATACGATCAAGAGTTAAGATCTTCTTAGACGTAAAATTCCAATATATTTTCGGAACTTTAATACCTCTGTCATTTAAGGTGTTCTCCCTAAGTTCACTAGCTGCTGCAGCTTCGAAACGAAGATCCATCTCCATGTTAGTAATTTGTTTTAGAAGAAAAATAACTTCCACCAACCTCAATCTTTTAGTTTTCCTAAAAATATTCTCAACTAAATAAGCGAGGAAGTTTAATGCATCTAATTCTTCATTAAATATTTTTTGAATATCTGGTCTAAGAATTTTGATCGCTAAATCCTTCTCAGAACCGTCAATATCTATTTTAGCAAAATGTACCTGTGCAATAGAGGCTGCTGCAATTGGTTCACTTATAGTCTTAATTTTTGAATAAAATTTTTCACCAATCTCATTTTTAATGATCCTCTTTGATTCAGTTGTATTAAATGCAGGTAGTTTATCTTGTAATTTCTCTAAACTTTTTGCTATTTCTTCTCCGATAATATCTGGTCTTGTTGCAAGAAACTGCCCCAGTTTTATAAACGTAGGACCCATACTCTCAAGTGAATCACATAATTTTTCACCAGAGGATTTACTTTGATTATATATTTTTTTTGCTGACCCAATTGAAAAAAGGTAAATAATAAATTTTAAAAAACTTGGCACAGGTTTTATATTATCGATTGTATCTATGGAACCAGAAACTGACAGTTTTCTTAAAATTTTTAATAAATTAAATACTTTTTTAATCATAGCTAAATTTTCCAAGCTGAATGAATCGCAACTATACCGCCAGATAGGTTTCTATATTCTACGTTATTAAAACCATTATCCAAAATTATTTTTTTAAATGATTCTTGATCATAAAACTCATCAATAGTTTTAATTAAATAATCATAAGGCTCTGAATCACCAACGATATACTTTCCTATAAAAGGTATTGTTTTAGAATACGTTTTGTATACTTTGTTAAGTATTTCATTCTCAACTTTAGAAAACTCTAAACAAATGAACCTGCCACCACTTTTTAAAACTCTATGAGCTTCTCTCAAAGCTTTTTGCGTATCTGAAAAGTTTCTTACTCCAAAACTTACAGAATAAATATCAAATATATTATCCTTGAACGGTAAATTTTCGGCACTTGATACGTGCCATTGAATATTATTTAAATATTTTAATTTTTTTCTTCCTTGTTCAATCATTAGTTTGTTTGGATCAACGCAAGAAACATAACCTTGATTTTTTATTCTGCTTAAAAATGCATTTGCTATATCTCCTGTTCCTGCAGCCATATCAATTAAGTGATCGTCTTTTTTTGGATTCATCCATTCAATTAATCTTTTCTTCCACAAACGATGAATTCCTAATGACATCAAATCATTCATAATGTCATATTTATTAAAAACACTATTAAAAACTTTAGTTGCTTTTTTAAATTTTGCCTGATTAATATTTGTCATTTTACAAATAGTTATATGCCAGAATTACCAGAAGTTGAAGTTGTTAGAAGATCTTTAAATGAATTAATCGTAGGCTTAAAAATCAACAAAGTCACTATTTACAATAGAAATCTAAGGTACAAAATCAGTAAAAAATTTAAAAAAGCTATTCAGGGTCAAAAAATAATATCCATATTTAGAAGAGGAAAATTTTTACTAATTTCTTTAAAAAATAAAAATTTAATTTTAATCCATTTGGGAATGACAGGAAAAATTCTTATAAAAAAAAAATCTCATAAATCAACTATTTTTACTGACTACTATTTTGACAAAAAAATAATAAAAAAACATAATCATTTAAAAATTAAATTTAGTAATTCAGTTGATCTAATATATAATGATATAAGAAAATTTGGTTTCTTGAAAATTTTAAGTAATAAAAATTTAGAAATTGATAGGCATATTTCAAAATTAGGCCCCGAACCCTTAAGCTCGGATTTCAATTTTAATTATCTCAAAAATAAATGTAAAAAAAAATATATTTCCATTAAAAATTTTATTATGGATCAAAAAAATATAAGCGGACTTGGAAATATTTATGCAAACGAAATATTATTTCTTAGTTCAATACATCCAAAAAAAATGACGTACAAATTATTAGACGAGCAAATTTTAAAAATTATTTCAAGCACTAAAAGGATATTAACAAAGGCAATACAACTTGGGGGTTCATCAATCAAAGATTTCAATAGTATTTCGGGTAAAAAGGGAGATTTTCAGAATAAATTTAAGGTTTATAACAGGGCAAACAAATCATGTTTCAAGCCCAAATGTGATGGTTCAATAAAAAAAATATATATCGGCAATAGATCAACTTTCTACTGTCAAAAATGCCAGAAAATTAAATATTGACCCGAATATTTTGAAGATATAGGTTCCGATGAATGCCAAATATAAAATCTGCAATTCGTAAGGTAAAAAGAATTAAAAAACAATCTGAAGTAAACAAATTTAGAAAAAATAGATATAAGCAAGCAGTAAAAAAGATACAAAAGTTAATAGAAAAAAAAGATATTAAAGAAATTAACAAATATTTTCCAACTTTCCAGTCTGAATTGATGAAAGTTGCAAAATCGGGGGTTATAAAGAAAAAAAACCTGTCAAGAAAGATTTCTAAAATTTCTAAAAAAATAAAAAAAATCACTAAATAGTTGAATTAAACCTGACCGCTAATTCTTAAACAATTTGCAGTTGATAAAAAAAAAAATTCTTTTTTTTAATTACCATATTTAGTGAAATTGTATTTGAGGTTGAAAAAAATTTCGTTTTCTCTCCCTACGTTCATTCTACAACCAAGATCAGTTTTATTTTTATAATCTTAAAATAAAAATTGAATTTAAAAAAAATAAGTTATAAAAAATATTTTAATTTTTTATTTCATGGACAAAACTTCTTTACAGCAAAAACCTTTAACACTAAGGGAAGAAAAATTATTGGACTGGGATTCGGTCCAAACATCCTTTGATAAGTCATTTGGAAATGAAATATACACAAGCTGGTTAAAACATATTTCACTTTTAAAAGAGTTTAACGACCACGTTATATTAGGTGTGAAAACTCGTTTTTTTCGGGACTGGATCACCTCAAGGTATGCAGACAAAATATTAAATGAATTAAAAAAACATAAAATAAGTATTAAAAGAATTGAGTTTAAAATAGAACCTGAAATTTCAAATAGTAAATCAACATTTAATAGCTCTATTATAAATAAAGTATCGGAAATAAAGAATTCTGCACTTAATTATAATAGGTTAAATCCTTCACTAAATTTTGAAAATTTTATAGTTGGAAAAAGTAATAATTTGGGTTTTCTATCCGCAAAAAAAATATGCTCCCAATTGTCAAGATATAACCCATTATTTATTTATGGCGGTGTAGGATTAGGAAAAACACATTTACTCAATTCTATTGGTTTAGAGCTAAGTCAAAAAAACAAAGTAATGTTTATATCTGCTGAGAGATTTATGTACCAATTTATTAAATCAATTAAAAAAAATGAAATGGTAAATTTCAAAGACTTTTTTAGAAAAGCCAATGTTTTTATAATTGATGATATTCAATTTATAAGAGGCAAAGAGGGTTTGCAGGAAGAGTTTTTTCATACGTTTAATTCACTTTTTGATCAAAGTGCACAAATAGTTATATCTTCTGATAGGGCTCCCAATAAACTTGATAGAGTGCAAGACAGGATTAAATCAAGATTATCTGGCGGGTTAGTTGTTGATATAGGTGCTCCAGATTATGATTTAAAACTTAATATTCTGAAAAAGAAAATTGTGGATTATCAAAACACTTTTAAAGAAAATCCAGATTTAAATGATGACGTAATTAATTATATAGCAAATAATAGTAACTCCAATATTAGAGAGTTAATAGGAATATTTAATAGAGTAGTGGCATTTGGTAAGATGAGCAAAAATTCTCTTTCTATAAATGACTGTAAAATTATTTTGAAGGATGTTTATAACGCCAACAAAGTAATAAGTATTGATAAAATACAAAATGTAACTTCTAATTTTTTTAGCATAAGTTTATCGGATATGCTTTCACCAAGACGATCGAGACCTTTAGCAAGGCCTAGACAAGTGGCAATGTACATGGCAAAGAAATTGACAACAAGATCACTTCCTGAAATAGGTAGAAAGTTTGCTAATAGAGACCACACAACTGTTATTCATGCAGTCAAAACTATCGAAAAATTGAGCGAGAATAATGATGAAATGAGAAAGAATATAGAAGAATTAAAATCATTAATCTTAAGCGATTAAAATGCAGTTTCAAATAAAGCGTGATACATTATTAAAGTCTTTATCAGTAGCTCACAATATAATAGAAAGAAAAAATACTATACCAATTCTAGCGAATGTTTTATTACAAATAAAAGACAATATTTTAAATATAATTGCGACCGATTTAGATATTGTTTTTCATGATCAAATTTCTGATTTAAAAATTGACAGTGATGGTAGCACAACTACTTCTGCTACTGTTTTATACGATTTACTTAGAAAAATACCAACAAATTTAGATATTACTTTTGTTTTGGAAAGTAAAAATAAATTAAAGATTACTGCAAAAAACTCAAAATTTAACCTTTTATGTTTGCCGATTGATGATTTTCCAAATTTTTCAAATAATTTTAAAAGCGACCCTTTGAATTTAGACGGTCAAAAATTTTTGGCTTTGCTTAATAAAACAAAAATTGCAATGTCAAACGATGATACAAGACACTATTTGAACGGAATTTTTATTCACCCTACTGCTTCTAACAAAACTTCATATTTAACAGGTGTAGCTACTGATACTCACAGGCTATCTTCGAGCAGCATGCCTATTCAAGACACTAAAAGTCTAAAACCTTTTATTTTGCCTAAAAAAACTGTGTTTCAATTATCAAATTTACTTCAAGAAAATAATCAAAGCATTTCTATGTTTGTTGGTGAAGGAAAAATTCAATTTAAAATGGGCAACTCTTCAATCGTTTCAAAGGTTATCGATGGAAAGTTCCCAGATTATGAAAAAGTTGTTCCTAAAAACAACAACAAAATTTTAAAAGTTAATGCAAAAGATTTTATCAATTCTCTCGAGAGAGTAATAACTGTTTCGATTGATAGAAAAGAAGGAGTAAAAGTTACTTTCGAGAAGGATCATATACAATTATTTGTAGCAAGCTCTTCCTCTGGAGATGGAAAAGAAACTTTGAAAGCTGAATTTAACTCTGAAAATTTAACTGTAAGTTTTAATGCTAGATATCTCTTAGATATTGCCTCAGAAATAGGAGACCAAAATTTAATGATGAATCTTAATGATGCTATTTCTCCAGTTTTAATACAAGATAAATCAGATAATCATAGTTTTTATGTTATAATGCCAATGAAAATTTAAGAATTAACAGCTTTTAAGTAATAAATTTTATTTTTCTCTTATTAGCCTTATCTTGCAACAGTTATTTGCTGTGAACCTTAAAGGTGATTTTATATCCTTTAAAAAAAATGGTATAATTGTTTTTTCAAAAATGACAAATCTTTCTAAAAATAGCTCAAACAAAGAATACAAAGCAGATTCTATAAAAGTATTAAAAGGTTTAGATGCAGTAAGAAAAAGACCCGGAATGTATATCGGGGATACAGATGATGGATCAGGACTACATCACATGGTTTTTGAAGTGGTGGATAATTCGATAGACGAGGCCATAGTCGGTTATTGTAAAAATATAACTGTAACACTTCACAAAAACAGGTCTGTTACAGTAGAAGATGACGGTAGAGGAATTCCAACAGATTTACATAAAGGAGAAAAAAAATCTGCGGCCGAGGTTATAATGACTCAATTACATGCTGGAGGAAAATTTGACCAAAACTCTTACAAAGTATCGGGAGGTTTACATGGAGTGGGTGTTTCAGTGGTGAATGCACTGTCAGAAAAACTCGATTTAACAATATTTAGAGATGAAAAAGAATATTTTATTTCTTTCAAAAACGGGAAGACAGTAAATCCAATAAAATTTATTAAGAAAACAAAAAAATCTGGCACAAAGATTAATTTTTTAGCTTCTGAAGATGTTTTTTCATCTATAAAATTTAGCTCTACGGTTTTACAAAAAAAAATGAGAGAGTTAGCTTTTTTAAATAGCGGCTTAACTATAAAATTAATTGATGAAACATCAACAAAACCTAAAATATTTGAAAATAAATATGACGGCGGGGTAGCTGAATTTGTGCAATTTGTTGATCAAAAAAAATCCCTTTTAATAAATAAAAATGAAAAAGCTATTTTTAAAAAACCAATTTACCTAAAAGGTGAAAAAAATAATGTAGTTGTAGAATGTTCTTTTCAGTGGAACGCAGGTTTTTCAGAGGATGTAATGGCTTTTACAAATAATATTCACCAAAAAGATGGTGGAACTCACCTGCTAGGTTTTAGAAGTGCGTTAACTAGAATAATAAATAAATATGCGTCAGAAAAAAATCTTTCTAAAAAAAACAAGGTTGTTATGGGAGGTGAAGATATTAAAGAGGGTTTAACGTCGATTTTGTCAATAAAAATGCCCGATCCCAAATTTTCATCTCAAACTAAAGACAAACTTGTTTCTTCAGAAATAAGAAATATTGTTGAGACTATTGTTAGTGAAAAAGTAACAATCTGGTTTGATCAAAATCCATCAGTAGTTAAAGTAGTTTTAGATAAGGTATTACAAGCTGCAATAGCAAGGGATCTTGCTAGAAAAGCAAGAGACAGTGTCAGAAGGAAGGGTTCATTAGAACTTTCAGGACTACCTGGAAAATTAGCTGATTGTCAAATATCCAGCATGGAGGGAACAGAACTTTTTATAGTCGAGGGAGACTCAGCTGGTGGATCAGCAAAACAGGGGCGAAAGAGAGAGTTCCAGGCTGTTTTGCCTTTGAGGGGGAAAATTTTAAACACTTATGTTAATGAAAATAAAAAAAGGAATGGAGCTAATGGAAGTCACGAAAATAAAGCCCTTTCAAAAATGATGTCCTCAAATGAAATTGTAACTTTGATTAATGCTCTGGGGACTGGATCTACCAATTTCAACGTGGAGGATCTTAGATACGAAAAAATAATTATTATGACCGATGCAGATGTTGACGGTTCACATATAAGAACATTGCTTTTAACTTTTTTCAATAATAAGCCATTTAACGAATTAATCGAAAAAGGACATTTATATCTTGCCCAGCCACCATTATTTAAGATAACAAAAGGAGGAAAAACTTCTTACATTAAAAATGAGAAAGATTTAGAAAAATATATTCTTAAATCACTAGATAATGTAAAAAAATTCAGCAAAAAAGAATTAGAAAAAATTATTGATGAGGAAAGACAAAAATTAAATATCCAAAGGTTTAAAGGTCTGGGAGAAATGAACCCAGAGGAACTTTGGCAAACTACTTTAAATCCAGATAATAGAGTTTTGTTAAAGGTTGAATACTCAAAAGGAACAAAAGAAAAGTCAAAAGAAGACCAAAATATTATAAAAATATTAATGGGAGATGAAGTGGCTCCGCGAAAAGATTTTATTACCGAAAAAGCCTTAGAGGTTGAAAACTTAGATATCTAATTAACATGAAACTTTTCAATTTCCTCAGATATGACGAGGATTTGACGCTCCAAAAAAAAACTGTTGTTATCCTAAGATGGATAGCCTTAATTGGTCAGCTTATAACCATTTATGTAGTTCATTTCATCTTAGAACTAAATCTTCCAATAATTTTATGTTCAATAACTATTTTTTGCGGAGGACTGACAAATATTTTTATACAATTTACATTTAAAAAAAACCAATTAAGTAATATCGAGTCAACAATACTTCTTTTTTATGATGTAATACAATTATCTGTTTTGATTTATCTAACTGGTGGAGTAACAAATCCTTTTGTTGTCTTTTTAGTTGTTCCTGCGATAGTTTCATCAACATTGCTAAATTTAACAAGCACTTTCTTTTTATCATTTATCACAATTATTACTTTAGTTCTTTTAACATTTAATTTTTTTCCATTACCAAGTGCGGGGAATATACACTTTCATGTTCCTGATTATTACTTATATTCCATACCAACATCACTCATAATTGTTCTTATTTTTCTAAATTATTTTGGATTTCGTTTTGGTCATGAGGCACGAAAAAGAAGTGAAGCATTAAATAGACTTGAAAGTGTGCTAGCAAAGGAACAAGAATTAGATTCAATCGGGCACCAAGCAGCCGCAGCAGCCCATTCTTTGGGAACACCGCTCTCAACTATTACTGTAATTGCAAAAGAATTAAAAAAAGAGATAAAAAATAACCCCAAATATTCTGATGATGTTGATGTGATTCTATCGGAAGTAAAAAGATGTGGAGACATATTAAAAAAACTTTCTAGAAGAGAAATAGTAGATGATATCTATGTTTCAAATATTGCACTTGAAGATTTATTATTTGAAATTAAAAATTCTTTTGAAGAAATTTCTGAAAAAAAAATTGAACTATATTTTGACAAGAAAAATGAAAGAACACCAATTAAAAGATCCCCCGAACTTACTTATGGTATCCGTAATTTTGTTGGAAATGCAGTTAAATTTTCTAAAAAGAATGTTTTCATAAATTTAATTAATAATGAAGATGAAATAAAAATAAAAATAACTGATGACGGTCCAGGATTTCCAAATGATGTATTTCAAATAATTGGCGAGCCGTATATTGCTTCAAAAATAAAAAAATTTAAAAATAAATCAGGACTGGGCCTTGGAACTTTTATAGGAAAAACACTTCTTGAAAGAAAAAAAGCTATTATAGAATTTTCAAATTTAAAAAAGGGTGGTGCATCAGTTGAGATTTCTTGGAAGTATAACGATTTGATATGGACTAAGTAGGTTCTTGCTGTGTTAAACAATGTATTGTTCCGAAACCCCATACTAAAACAGAACAGTCTACAGGTATAATTTTTCTACTTTTAAAATGTCTTTTAAAAATTTTTAAGACCATTTTGTCTTTACGATCTTTAAATGTAGGAACTAAAACTATTTTATTAGCAATATAAAAGTTCAAATAACTTGCTGGAACTCTTATACCATTAATTTTTTTTGGTTTTGGCATAGGAATATGAACAATATTTAATTTTTTTTTATTTTCCTTTTTAAAATTTTCTAAAATTTGAATATTTTCATTTAAACTTTTAAAATTCTTTTCATGTTTATTGTTCTCTTTTGCGATGAAAATCTTGTTCTTATCTACAAATCTGGCAATGTCATCTATGTGACCATGCGTATCATCACCCTCGATACCATTATTAAGCCAAATTATTTTATTGATACCTAGAAATTTATTAAATATTTTTTCGTAATCTTTGGTCTTTAATCCTTTATTTCTTTCTTGTATTTTACTTATTAGACATTGCTTTGTTGTCAGAAGTAATCCATTTCCATTTACGTCTATAGATCCTCCTTCGAGAACAATTTTCCTATTTTTAAATTTAGGCTTAATTACTTTAATGTTAGTTTTTTTTTTAATTTTTAAATAAGCTTTATTATCTTTTTTATAATTTTTATATTTTGCCCAAGCATTAAATTGCCATTTTGACATTATTTTCTTATCATTTTTAACTTTTAAAAAAATAGGCAACGAGTCTCTTGTCCATGATCTATCAGTTTTGCAATTAATCAGTCTAATATTATTAAATTTTGTACTAAACTTTTTTAAAGTGGCAACCACTTGGCCATAGTCTGATTTATTATTCACTAAGATATTTACCAATTGTACCTTAGATAAGGCTGATGTTATAACCGCGAAAACATTTGGAATATTCCGAAATTTACCTGGCCAGTCTTTTTTATTATGAGGCCACGCAATCCAGGTCGATTTTTGAGGCTCCCATTCTGCAGGCATCCTATAAGTACCGTATCTTGATAAATTAGGCATCTCTAGGATTATTTAGTATGCCTTTGTAATGATCTATTCGCCTATCTCTAAAAAAAGGCCAGTGTCTTCTTGCAGTTTCAACCTTTTTGTAATCAATATCGCAAATTAAAGTTTTTTCTTTTTGTTTTGAACTTGCAACAACATTTCCACCTGGATCAAACACAACAGTATTTCCCCAAAATTCTAATTTTTTTGGCCCCTGCTTTTCTACACCTACTCTATTTACTGCTGCAACATAGACACCATTAGCTATAGCGTGAGATCTTTGAATTGATAACCACGCATTAAGTTGTGACTTACCAAACTTCTTTTTTTCTTTGGGATGCCATCCAATGGCAGTTGGATAAAAAAGTATTTCTGCTCCCAACAACGATGTAAGTCTTGCTGCCTCTGGGAACCACTGATCCCAGCAAATTAAAGTCCCAACTTTACCTTGAGTAGTTTTAAAAGATTTAAATCCCAAGTCTCCAGGTGTAAAATAAAATTTTTCATAAAACTGAGGATCATCTGGTATATGCATTTTTCTATACTTACCAAGTAATTTACCTTTTTCATTTATAACAACACACGAATTATGGTAAATACCTGTGGTTTTTTTTTCAAAGATAGGAGCAATAATTATGACTTTTAATTCTTTTGCTAAAGAACAAAGAATGTTGGTATTTTTACCAGGAATTTTTTCGGCTAAATTAAAATTTGAATGCTTTTCTTGTTGGCAGAAATAATTTGATAAAAATAATTCTGGCAAACATATAATTTTTGCTTTTTTTTTACTTGCTTCTTTTATTTTTTTTATAGCAGTACTCATATTTTTTTTCTGTTCAGATGACATTTTCATCTGTATTAAAGCTATTCTTGTTTTTGTCATTCTATTAAAATAATTTTTGGAAATTTCTTCTTTCTCTATTTTTCCAATTTTGACGATGATATGCATCACTAGCAATTAATGGCAATACACTAGTCGCTTCAGCAAAAACCATTTGCTCTTTTGATGTATCTACCTTGCCCCATGAGCTTGCTTCTTTTAAAGTTGAACTGCTACAGGCACCATCCCTCGTATCAGCGACAGTAATTTGAATTGCATACTTGTGCATATCAACCTTTTTTCCTAAAAGTTCAGCACATACAACCGTATCTTGCACAAAGTTTTTTGGAACACCACCGCCAACCATTAACAAACCTGAAGCTTTTGATTTTAATTTAATTTCAGTAAGTTCTCTAAATTCTTTGATAGAATCTATTGTAATGTGTTTCGAGGGATTTTGTTCTTGATGCATTACCAAACCAAAACCAGCTGAACTATCTGTGAATGCAGGGCAAAATATAGGTACATTATGATCATAAGCTAATTCAATAAGAGAATTTTTCTTTTTAGAGTTAGTCTTAAGATACTTTCCTATTTCTTTAATGAATTCTCTGGATGTATAAGCTTTTGGAGGTAATTTATTGGCAATCTCACAAATAGTTTTATCACACGCTTGCAACTGCTCTTCATCAATATAAGTATCGTATATTCTGTCTATGTAGTTTTCTCTTAATATTTTGTCATCTTGAAATTGATCACCTTGGTAATGCTTGAATCCTAAAGCTTCAAAAAAATCCATGTCAATTATAGATGCACCAGTTGCAACTATAGCATCAACCATATTAAATTTAATTAAATCAGAATAAAGTTTCATACATCCTGCGGCAGACGTAGAACCTGCAATTGTCAAAAATATTGAGCAATTTTTATCTTTTATCATCTCGTTATAAATTTCTGCAGCTTTGGCAGTATCCCTTGAAGTGAAAGACATTTTTTTCATAGAATCGATTATTTTTCTTGAGTCAAAAGAGGTGATATCTATGTGTTCAACTTCAGATTTTAATAGAGATTTTTTGTTGTGACCAAGCGTAGGTCCATTTTTTTTATTCATTACGCAACTAAATATTTAACCTTTATTCCACCATCGTACATAGAAAGAATTGGCTTGTCATCCAATTGGTAAATTGCGTCTGAATAGAAACCATTAAATTTTGTTCTAAAAGTTGTTCCGTAAGCACCAAGCTGTCCAAGTTCAATATAATCACCCTCTTTGATATTGTTTGGTAATAAGAAAGGACCTTTCATATAATCTAGACTATCACAGGTTGGGCCATAAAAATTAAAAGCAGTCATTTTTTTTGATAGCGTTCTTCCATTTGTGATCATTTTAGAGGGTAGAACAAAATTTGGTACTCCGGCATCAAATAAAGATCCATAAGTTCCATCATTTATATACAATTTTTGTTTTTTTCTCAAAATTACCTTAACTATGGTTGATCCAGCCTCAGCAACAATAGCACGACCAGGCTCACAAAAAATTTCAGGCATTTTATTTAACTTCAATTTTTCTAATCCATTTTTTATTTCTGCCATGTAATTTTCTAAAGGCTCTGGTATTAAATCAGGATATATTGACGGAAAACCACCACCTATATTTATAACATCCGGTACGATCTTTGTTTTTTTAATAATATTTCCAATTTCTTGGATTCCTTTTAAAAATGAAATTTTATCCATACACTGAGAACCAACGTGAAAACTTAAGCCAACTTTTCTTCCGTGTTCCTTACAAAGTCTTAGAAGTCCCAGGGCCTCACTTGCTAAAGCTCCAAATTTTCTCGACAAATCAATTTCAGCATGTTCATTTGAAATTGCGACTCTCACATACAAATTTAAATCCTTGGCGTTATTTGTTGAGTCTAAAATTTTTAATAATTCTTCTTTAGTATCTAAAGCAAAATCTTTAACATTATATTGAAAATATGCCTCTCTGATATTTTCTCTACTTTTAATAGTATGCATAAAATAAACTTTTACTTTATTATCTATTTTTTTTACTAATTTAATCTCATTAATTGATGCAACATCAAAATTTTGAATTCCACTATTAATAATAGTTTTAATAACTCTTTCGTTTGGATTTGTTTTTACAGCGTAAAGAATTTTACCTGGAAAGTTTTTTTTAAAAAACTCAACCGATTTTTTTATTGATTTAGGCCTGATGCAGTAGACCGGATTATCTGGTTTTAAAGTGTTAACTAATTCGTTAACGTTATCAAATTTTCGCATCTCATGTGTCCCCCAATTATTACACAATTAAGCTTCTAAAAAATTTACTAAAAAAGCTTATATAAATTTCCAAATAATAGTTTTTTGCCTTTATGTAAAGAAAATAATTCAAGAATGTCGCATTGTAATAGTTGAGATAGTGACTATATGACAACTATTATGAGAGTAGATAAATCACTCCCAGGTTTAAAAATAACTGACTTTGAAGATAAGTCTCTATTGATCGTTGACGACGACGATCCTCTCAGAATGAGGTTAGCCCGAGCTATGGAGAAGAAAGGTTTTCAAGTTAAAGACGCCAAAACAGTTGAAAATGCTATTAAAATGGTCATATCCGCCCCTCCAAAGTTTGCTCTGGTTGATTTAAGGCTCGAAGACGGAAATGGTTTAGATGT
>CABYJW010000014.1 GCA_902519465.1 uncultured Pelagibacteraceae bacterium | reverse complement strand
AAAACATAACATTAAAAAAATAAATGCTTGATTTAAATTTTATAATTCCTGAAATTTTTTTAACTCTATCAATATTAGTTTTTGTATTAATAGGAGTATTTGTTAAGAATAGTTTTGAAATTATTTACAAACTTTCACTATTTTTAATATTTTTACTAATTGTAATTATCTTCAGTAATTATGACGAATATTCAAAAATTTTTAATGAAAGCATCTCAATTGATATGTTTTCAATTTATTCAAAAATTTTAATTTTAATTGCAACTTTTTTTATTTTATTTATTTCAAAGAGATACATTATTGATATAAAAAATAACAAATTTGAATACCCAGTTATAGTATTACTATCAATACTTGGAATGTTTATAATGGTTAGTTCTAACGATTTAATAGTTTTCTATTTGGGGTTAGAATTGCAATCTTTAGCATTATACATTTTAGCTTCTATAGATAGGGATAACATAAAATCATCCGAAGCTGGTATAAAGTATTTTGTTCTTAGTGCACTTTCATCAGGTTTATTATTATATGGGTGTTCATTAGTTTATGGATTTGCTGGGTCAACTAATTTTGAAACTATTTCAAATAATACCCAAGCGTTTAACGTTGGTATTATATTTGGTATGGTATTTATACTTGTTGGATTAGCATTTAAAGTATCTGTAGTTCCATTTCATATGTGGACGCCAGATGTTTATCAAGGAGCACCAACATCTGTTACAAGCTTTTTCTCAGTGGTTCCAAAAATTGCAGGTATGGCAATTTTTATAAAATTTATGTATGTACCATTTAGAGAGATACTTGAACAATGGCAATACATTTTAGTTTTTATGTCTATTGCTTCTATGATTTTAGGAGCTGTAGGAGCAATGGCACAGAAAAATATTAAAAGATTAATGGCCTACAGTTCAATTGGACATATGGGTTACGCTCTAGCAGGTATTGCTTCAGGATCTGAAAATGGTTTTAAGAGTACTCTGGTATATATTTCAATTTATTTAGTAATGAATATTGGTGCCTTTGGATGCATATTATTAATGAAAAGGGATGGAAAATATGTTGAGGAAATAAATGAACTTTCAGGAATTTCAAAAAATCATCCACTGATATCTTTGGGATTTCTTGTAATATTATTTTCATTAGCAGGCATACCACCACTAGCAGGTTTTTTTGCTAAATTTTATATTTTCATGTCAGTGATTGAGAGCAACATGTTTACATTAGCAATTGTTGGATTAGTTACTACGGTAATCTCAGCTTTTTATTATATTAGAATAATTAAAGTAATGTATTTTGATGATCCCAAGAAATCTTTTGAACGATTTACCGACTATAGAATACACGGACCCATAATTATAAGTTGTATTTTGTTAATTTCATTCTTTCTCTATCCATCTTTTTTAAATGATATAGTTTCAAAAATCATAATTTTTTGATGAAACTGAAATTAATTAAATTTTCTAATGTAAAAAGTACAAATGACGAAGCTATTAAAAAAATTAAATCTAAAAAAATCCTATCTGGAATAGTTTATTCGTATTCTCAAACAAAAGGACGAGGAATGATGGGTAAAAAATGGATTTCATTTAATGGAAACCTTTTCATAACAATCTTCTTTGAATTAAAAAAAAATATGCCAAACTTTAAAGAATTTTCTATTTTAAATCCTTTAATTTTAAAAAAAATGTTATCAAGATATACCAATTTAAATATTAAGATTAAGAAACCAAACGACCTATTAATAAATAATAAAAAAGTATGTGGAATTTTACAAGAAACATATAAAATTGAAAAAAAATTATTTTTAATTATTGGTGTTGGAGTAAACACAATAATATCTCCTAAATCTAAAAATATAAAAGCAACTTCATTGAAAGAGTGTTGTAAGTCAACGATTTATAATTATGATATTTTAAAAAATTTAAAAAATAAGTATGAGAAAACTTTTTTCAATTATAAATTAAATAAGTGTCTTTTGTAAAATGATAAAAAATCTGAAAATTGATGAAAATTTAGAAAAATATATAAGAGAAAATAGTTATGATCTACATCCAGTGCAAAAAAATATTATTGAATATAATAATTCTTTGGGAAATCAAAAAAAAATGCAGATATCTGTTACTCAATCTTATTTTTTTCAATTTTTAATTAAAACAAATAATATTAAAAATATCTTAGAAATTGGAACCTTTACAGGGTACAGTGCATTAACTATGGCTTTATCTTTACCTAAAAACGGAAAGATCACATGTTTAGATATTAACGAAGAAACCTCTAAAAAAGCTATAAGTTTTTTCAAAAAGGCAAAAGTAGATAATATAATTGAATTTAAAATAGGACCTGCTTTAAAATCACTAAATGAAATTAAAAAACAAAACCTTTTTTTTGACATGATTTTTATTGATGCAGACAAAGAAAATTATAAAAATTATTATAATGCATGCTTCAGTCTAATTAAAAACAGAGGTTTTATAATAATTGACAATGTTTTGTGGCATGGAGATGTAGCAGATCCAAATAAAAAAGATAAACTTACTAGTATTATGAGAGAATTTAATTATTTTTTAAAAAAAGATGATAGGATAGAAAAAACTATATTACCACTTGGTGACGGTATAACAATTTGTAGAAAAGTTTAATGTTTCATATTTTTGGTTTTTATAAGTTTTGTAAGATTAAAAAATTAAATACTCTGAAAAGTTATTTTCAGAGATTTTTAATTTATAGCAATATAAGAGGAACTCTAATTTTATCTGAAGAAGGTTTTAATGGGACACTATCAGGGAGTCAACAAAATTTAATTAAAGTTAAAAAAAATATTAAACATATGTTTAAAATAAAAAAATTTGATTCTGAAAACTTTTCTAAAAGCAAATTTCAACCTTTTCAAAAAGCAAAAGTAAAAATTAAAGAAGAAGTAGTACCTATTGGCTTTAAAGTTTTACATTCTGACAAAGTTAAAAGTCAAATTGAACCAAAAAAATGGAATAGCATATTAAAAGATAAAAATATTAAAATAATTGATACAAGAAAACCTTTTGAGTACGAAGTAGGTACCTTTAAAGGAGCTGAAAAACCAAATATAAAAAATTTTAGAGATTTTCCTAAATATTTTAAAAATCTTGAAAAAAAAACAAAAATTGCAATGTTTTGTACTGGGGGCATAAGGTGTGAAAAAGCATCAATCTATCTTAAAAAAAACGGATATAAAAAAATTTACTTATTAAAGGGTGGAATACTCAATTATTTAAATACAATTGATAAATCAAATAGTTTGTGGAGAGGTGAGTGCTACGTTTTTGATAATAGAGTTTCTGTTAAGCACAAATTAAAAGTTGGTACTTTTTTGATTTGTGGTGGTTGTAGAATGCCAGTTTCGTTAAAGGAGAGGATGTCAAAAAAGTATAAAGAGGGAATTACTTGTCCCAAATGTTGGAATAAACTATCAGATTCACAAAAAGAAAGATTTTTGATGAGACAAAAACAAATTTTACGTGCAAAAAAATTAGGGAATAAATACTTTTTCCAAAAAGAATTTCATTGAGGTATTTTTGAAACAAAATCTAAATTTAACCTCAAGTCCTATCAAATCCTTATTATTTAAAATAGCCATTCCCTCTATGACTGGAAGCTTATTTCAAGTTCTATTTAACTTAGTAGATACGTTCTATGCTGGAAAGATTTCATCAGATGCTTTGGCCGCACTAGCGAAGGCATTCCCATTATATTTTATAGTAATTTCTGCTGGTATTGGAATTGTTGCAGGTTGTAACTCTTTGATTGCAAATGCAATTGGTTCAAGAAATAGTTTGTTAGCTTCAATTTATTCTTATCATTCAATAGTATATGCAATTTTTCTTTCAATTTTTATAACTTTCGTAGGAATTTTTTTTTCAGAGTATTTATTAAAGTCTATGGGTAGTTCAAGCCAAAGTATTATTTTATCAAAAGAATATATTGATATT
The DNA here is from genome assembly GCA_902519465.1 of uncultured Pelagibacteraceae bacterium. Lineage (GTDB taxonomy): Bacteria > Pseudomonadota > Alphaproteobacteria > Pelagibacterales > Pelagibacteraceae > Anoxypelagibacter. The sequence continues at coordinate 21,445 of CABYJW010000014.1, read as the reverse complement.
ATTTTTTATGGGACAATCATTTTTTTAATATTAACAGCTTTTAATTCTATTCTATATGCTCAAGGTGATACTAAAACATATAGAAATGTTTTATTTTTTGGATTAGTTGCAAATATAATTTTAAATCCGATTTTTATCTTTGGTTTTTTATTTATCCCATCTTTTGGTGTTGCTGGTTTAGCTATATCTACAGTAATGATACAATTTTTTGCGTGTATCTATATCTTATATAAAGTCAACAAAACCCGATTAAAAATAATAATTAAATTTTCAAATTTTGAAATTAAAAAAAATTTTATTTTAAACATTTTTAATCAGTGTATGCCAATAACTATGGCTCTTTTTCTTGTTGCAATAGGAAGCTACTTGTTATTATCTTTCATTAGCGTTTTTGGAGATCAGGCTGTAGCTGGTTATGGTGCTGCTGTTAGGTTTGAGCATTTGTTTTCCTTGCCTGTTATAGGTTTAAATACTGCAGTAATTTCAATTGCTAGCCAAAATTTTGGTGCATTAAGATATGACAGAATAAAACAAGTATACTTTACAGCAATTTTCATTGGTTTTGTAATAATGTTATTATCTGGAATAATAATATTTATTTTTGCAGAAATTATTATAAGCATCTTTTCTTCTGATTTAGAGGTTTTAAAATTTGGAACTACGTATTTGCAAATAGCTGCTTTTATTGGACCAATTTATCCAATATTTTTTATTTCTCATGCATTATTTACCGCATTAAAAAAAACTTATATTATTTTTTATTCAAATCTTTTTAGAATGGTTATTTTACCTTTGACTATAGTTTGGTCTATTTTAAATATTTTTGATGGTTATTTTCAAGATATATTTTATGGTTTATTAGTTATGAACTGGATTTTTGGTGGAATTATGTTTTTAATTGCACGTGCAATAATGATTAAAACCTTTAATGAAGAGAAAAAAGTTTTCTTTATTTTTTGAACATGTTATATAAAATTAATATTATGGTGAGGTGGGTGAGCGGTTTAAACCAGAAGTTTGCTAAATTTCCGTAGGTGTAACAATCTACCGTGGGTTCGAATCCCACCCTCACCGCCACATTTACCTAAAAAAATTATTAAGTTCTACAGGTTTGCCATTTAACATATAACGGTAAACACTCGCATTTTCCAAAACTCTTTGAACATAATTTCTAGTCTCTTTAAATTTTATTAATTCTATCCAGTTCACAAAATCTATATTTCCTTTTTTTGGATCTCCGTTTATTTTTCTCCAGTACCTGACCCTTTTAGGTCCAGCATTGTATGCGGCGATAGCAAAAGGATAGGTTTCTCCGTATTCATTTAAAAGAGAATTAAAATAATAAGTTCCTAACCTTATATTATATTCCGGATCTGAAGTTAGCTTACTTTTTCGGTAAGGAACTCCCATTTGTTTTGCAACTAGTTTGGCGGTGTAAGTCATAAGTTGCATCATACCTTTTGCACCAACATGACTATTTGCTTTCGCATCAAATTCACTTTCTTGACGAGCGATTGCCAAAATAATTTCTTGCGAAGGCATATTTTTGCCATTTATTACTCTTGGTGTGGTTATGATTGGATAATTGTATTTATTATAAAATCTTTTTTCATATGATGCTTTTTTTGAGACTTGAATAGCATAATCGTATCTACCTACTTCAGTTGCTAATTTTGCCGCTAAAACTTCGCTACCTTCCTCAATATTTAAGTCTGCCAAATGTTTAATTATATCTTTACTATAGTCTGTTTTATTCAACTCTTTTAAAAGAATCACATGTTTAACTAATGGATTATTGTTAAATTCCTTTTCATAACCTTTCGTATATTTTGATTGATCTATAAGTTCAAATTGTCCGATCGGATTTATTTTTTTAAAAGATAATTGACCATAAAAAGTGGTTAAATATTTTGATCCTTCTGCAAAATAGTCTTGGGATAATTTATTTTTTCCCAGTTTTTCGTAACATATGCCTATCCAATATGCTCCTCTTGCTAAACTTATTGGATAACCCACATTTTCATAAAATGATTTAAAATGATTTACTGCTTTGTTTGGATTATTTAAAAAACTTACCGCAATCCAGCCTGCCATCCATTCCGCTTCAGCAAATTCAGGACCTTCATTTAAAGCATGGTTTTTTGCAACCTCATAAGCTTTTTTGTATTTTTTTTTATAAATTAGTGATCTTGAAATAATATTTCTTTGTTTCCACCACAAATCTGCTCTTACTAAATCGTCTTTGTTTAAAGGTGCTTGGTCTATAATTTCTAATGAAGAATCTGTCCTACCTCTTCTGCTTCTCCATTTTAGTCTGTCATATCTTAGACCTATATCTGATTTCAGATTATTTGGCACTTTAGAAATAGCATCATCAACACCATAAGAATTGCTCATTAAAATTTGTCTAGCATTGTATAGGGCTCTATAATCTTTAGGGAGATATCTTAATATTCTTTTCAAATCCCAATATTTATACTCCCATGCCATATAATCAGCCCTTTTTAAGTGATCAGAGCTATTAAGAAATTTTTTATATTTTTTATTCAAATACCTTAAATCTTTAGAATTCAAAGATGCATTTATCCATCCCTCTTTTATAAACTGTTCCGCTTTATCATAATTGCCTTTTATAAAATAAGATTCTCCTAACTTTATTTTTCCAAAACCGCTCAACGGAGGTGATGATTCAAACCATCCAATCACAGTATTTGGACTATTTGAATTTAAGTTAATTTTATGTTCTGCTAAATATCTCAATCTATTTATTCTTGGATAATTTGGGTTATTATCAATAAAGTTTATATAGTCAGAAAATGTTGCTTTATTACTTTTTTCTTTTAAATAAATCCAGGATATTAGATTTTTAAAATCTTTATCTTTTACTTTTTTAGTAATTCTAAATGCCGATGTCCATTTTTTTTCATTAATATTTAAAAAAACTTCTTTAGCGTAAGAATAATCTTTTTTGCTTAAAACTTTTGACTCTTGAGCTTCTTTTGAAACAACAGCCTTATATGTAATAGGTTTTTTTTCAGGTAATAGAAATTCTGTGACCAATTGCTCATTGTTTGAAATTTTAGTAATTGATTTTTTTTCCTCAGCAATTTCAACTTTTTTTTCAACTTTTATTTCTTTTTTTGCTAAGGGCTTATTCCGAGGTAAAATTTCTTTTGTTTTTGTTAGCTTAAGTTTTTCTTTTATTGGTTTTTTAAGAGGTAAAATATTTCTCGATTCTGCTTTTTTTACTGATTTAAATATTCCTTGTGGTTTAGGTTTTGGTAAAATTACAGTTTTAGTATCCGAATATGCTTTAACAAAAGTAAGTGCCACGAATAAAAAAACTAGACTAATTAAATGTTTAAGCATAAAGTTTAAAAAATAAAGATATTAACTATATAAAGAATTATGTTCAAAGGTTCAATCGTAGCTTTAATAACCCCATTTAAAAATAACAAAATAGATGAGGAAAGATACGCATCTTTAATTAATTACCATATTTCTAATGGCACAAAAGGTTTAGTGCCGGCTGGTACAACTGGCGAGTCTCCCACTTTAGACCATGATGAACACAAAAAAGTTATTGAAATTGCTATTAAGGAGTCAAATGGAAAAATTCCAGTTATTGCAGGAACCGGTTCTAACTCTACATCTGAAGCGATTCAACTATCTAAGCACGCCGAGAAAGCAGGAGCAAATGCTCTTCTAATTGTAACACCCTATTATAATAAACCTACTCAAGAAGGTCTTTATCAACATTATAAAACTATAAATGATAATGTCGGTATACCAATTATTATTTATAATATACCCCCAAGATCAGTAGTTGATATGAGTGTTGATACAATGGCAAGACTTTATGAATTAAAAAATATTGCAGGCGTGAAAGATGCGACCGCTGATTTAAATAGAGTTGATCAACAATTAAAGAAAATGGGTAAAGAATTTATACAGTTATCTGGTGAAGATGGAACTGCTATGGAATTTAATTCAAGAGGTGGAGTAGGCTGCATTAGTGTTACAGCGAATGTTGCAGCAAAACTTTGTTCTGAATTTCAAGATGCATCTTTAAAAAGGGACGACAAGGAGTCAATTAAAAAAACAAAAGAAATTAATAATAAACTTATGCCTCTCCACAAAGCTTTGTTTATAGAAAGTAACCCAAGTCCTGTAAAATATGCCGCTAGTTTGTTAAATTTGTCCTCTGAAGATGTAAGACTTCCTTTAGTTAAGCTGACAGAAAAAACAAAAAAAGAAGTGGAAAAAGCTTTAAAGGTTGCACAATTGCTTTAATGAAAGCAAAAAAAAATATTGGTATCAAAATTGTTTGTAATAACAGAAAAGCTAGATTTAATTATTTCTTTCACGAACTTATTGAAGCTGGGATAGTTTTAAAGGGCTCAGAAGTAAAATCATTGAGAGACGGCAAAGCAAACATTACAGACGCTTATGCTTCGGACCACAACGGTGAAATTTACTTGATAAATTCGCACATACCATCTTACAAAGAGTCGAGTTATAATAATCATGAGCCAAGAGATTCAAGAAAACTACTACTAAATAAAAAAGAAATTAACAAATTAATTGGCAAAGTGAATAGAGAAGGTTTAACAATTGTCCCAACAAAAATGTATTTTAAAAAGGGAAAGGCAAAAGTTGAAATAGCTATTGCTAAAGGAAAAAAACTTTACGATAAAAGAGCAGTTAAGAAAAAAAGAGATTGGGATAGAGAAAAAGCGAGAATATTTAGTAAAAATAAATAATGATTATTTTAGGGTTAGGCTCAAATTTATCATCAGATTTTGGAGACAGGTTTAAGAATATTGATTTAGCTATTAGTTTTTTAAAGGATAAAAATATTAATTTGATAAATAAATCAAGTTTTTATGAATCAGTTGCATATCCAAATAAGAATGACCCAAAATTTGTTAATATAGTTATCTCAGTAGAAACTTCCCTTAAATCTGTAGATTTGATGAAAAGCTTACTATCTATCGAAAAAAAATTAGGTAGAAAAAGATTTAAAAAAAATGATCCAAGAACATGCGATATCGATATTATCGATTTTCATGGAAAGATAATAAATAAGAAAATAGATAATTTTGAATTAAAAATACCTCATCAAAAAATGAATGAAAGAAACTTTGTACTTTATCCATTAAAAGAAATTTATCCTGATTGGAAGCATCCAAAAACAAAAGATAGCATTGATATATTAATTAAAAATCTTAAAACCCCAAATAATGAGATTACAAAATTAACTCAAAATGATATAAATAGTTATGTTAAATGATGAGGAATTAATTAAAAAAGTTCAATCTTATAATAGATTTTTCAATCGAGATGCTCTTAGCAAAGCTTACAATTTTGCACTTAGTGCACATAAAAACCAAAAAAGAGATGAGGGTATTCCCTATATAAGTCATCCAGTTGCCGTAGCAAGTATACTCACAGAGTTAAAGCTTGATAGCGCTACTATAACAACAGGTTTGCTTCATGATACAGTTGAAGACACCAAGGCAACTTACGAGACAGTAAAAAAAGAATTTGGAAAAGAAGTTGCAGATTTGGTTGATGGAGTAACAAAAATCTCTGCCTTAGAGGAAAAAGCAGTTGAAAATTCAAAAGCTGAAAATTTCAGAAAATTGATACTTGCAACATCAAAAGATATTAGAGTTTTATTGGTGAAGTTAGCTGACAGACTACACAATATGAGAACTATTCATTTTGTTAAAGATGAAGATAAAAAAATCAGAAAAGCAAAAGAAACAATGGAAATTTATGCACCTTTAGCAGATAGAATGGGCATGAATCGTATTCGAGATGAACTTGAAGATTTATCCTTTTCAATTTTAAATTCAGAGGCAAGAAATTTAATTTTAGATAGATTATCTGTAATTAAAAATAAAAGAGATGATAATATAAAACAGATATCAGACGAGCTTAAAAAATTATTAAAACTCAATAGTATAGTTGCAGAAATTACTGGACGAGAAAAAACCCCATTTTCAATATGGAGAAAAATACAATCGAAAAGAATATCTCTTGAACAACTCACAGACGTTGTTGGTTTTAGAGTAATAGTAAAAGATATAAATAGTTGTTACATAACATTAGGTTTATTTCATAGTAAATTTTCAGCGATACCAGGAAAGTTTAAAGATTATATTTCTACACCAAAAATTAACCAATACAAATCAATCCATACATCTGTGATAGGTCCAATGAAAAAAAGAATTGAAATTCAAATTAGAACCAAACCAATGCACGAATTTGCTGAAAGAGGTATAGCTGCTCATTGGAAATACAAATCTTCAGAAAAATTTTCTGAATTATCTTGGAAAGAATATGATTGGCTAAGAGATCTTGTTGAAATCATAGAAACTGGTGGAAGCCCTGAACATTATTTTGAATTTACAAAATTGCAAATGTTTCAGGATAATGTTTTTTGTTTTACACCCAAAGGTGCAGTTATTAAATTACCTAAAGACGCAACTCCAATTGATTTTGCTTATGCTGTTCATACAAAAATTGGTGATACCGCAGTAGGATGTGAAGTTAATGGGAAGTCCTCACCATTACAAACCATACTAAGTAATGGCGATATGATCAAAATTATCACTTCTAAAAAAGTGTCACCATCTCTACATTGGTTATCATCAAGTAAGACTGGTAAAGCAAGAGCTTCAATTAGGAAACATTGGCATGGCAAGCTTCTAGATAACGAGTCTGAAAAAAAAGAATATACATCAACTCTATCTATTGATTTACCCCACAAACCCGGGATATTAGGCAAGGTTAGTACATTGATAGGCATGAATGATGCTAATATCATAAATATAGAAATGACCAAAAGAAGTAGAGATTATCTACAATTTTTGTTTGATATTCAAATTAAAGATTTAAAAAACTTTACAAACTTGATAAGTCAGATTAAGCAACAAAATTTAAAGCTTAAAGTAATTCGTCATAAAAAGAAAAAGTATGCTTTCATACAAAGAGTCCTTAAAAATTTTAAAAGAAACTAATGCTCTATTAGAGGGACATTTTGTTTTATCCTCAGGTTTACATAGTGACAAATATATACAGTGTGCACAGTTATTAAGTAAACCAAATAAAGCAAAAGAAATTTGTTTATCTCTTGCAGATAAAATAAAAGAAAATTTTAAAAGTATTGATTTAATAGTTTCGCCTGCAATGGGGGGTGTAGTTATTGGTTATGAAATTGGAAGAATTTTAGACAAAGAAACTATTTTTGCTGAAAGAGTGAATGGTAAATTTGAATTAAGACGCGGTTTTAATATTAAAAAGGACCAAAAAATTTTAATAGTTGAAGACGTGATTACTACTGGAAAATCAAGTTTAGAATGTGCTGACATGGTAAGTAAACTCAATGGAAATGTAATTGGATTTGCCTGTATAATTGACAGATCCAATGACAAGTCTTTAATTAAAAAAGGTTTTGTATCTCAAATTAAAATTGAAATACCCACTTATAACAAAGATGAATTGCCTGATCATCTAAAAAAATTAAATCCCATTAAACCTGGAAGTAGAAATTTATAATGGGTACAGCAAGATTAGGTATCAATATAGATCATGTTGCTACTGTTAGAAATGCAAGAGGAGAGAATTATCCAAGCCCTTTAAAAGCAGCACTTTTATCACAAAAATATGGCGCTGACTCTATAACTATTCATCTTAGGGAAGACAGAAGACACATAGTCGATCAAGATTTGGTTGAAATAAGAAAAAAATTAAAAATACCTTTGAATTTAGAAATGGCTCCAACAAAACAGATGTTAAAAATTGCATTAAAATACAAACCTGCATTTGTTTGTGTAGTGCCGGAAAAAAGAAAAGAGATTACCACTGAAGGAGGATTAAATTTAAAAAAAAACTCAAATTTTCTTAAAAAAGTCATTTATGAATTAAAAAGAAAAAAAATACGGACAAGTCTTTTCATAGAACCAAGCCCAAAATCTGTTTTTAATGCAAATAAACTTGGTGCTGAGTGTATAGAAATACATACTGGAAAAATTTGTAACTTAATAAATAAAAGAAAAAAATATTCTAAAGAATTTAACAAAATATTAAATAGCGTAAAATATGCAAACAATCTTGGTATAGAAGTACATGCAGGCCATGGTATTACATTTGAATCTGCAAAAATTTTATCAAAAATTAAAGGTATAGAAGAATTTAATATAGGACATTTCATTATAGGAGAGTCAATATTCATTGGAATAAAAAATTGTATAAAAACATTCAAAAAAATAATTAAATGATTTCAAAAATTATAGATAATTTAAAAACTTTGTTAATAGCATTACTTATTGCTGTTGTAATTAGGTCATTGCTATTTCAACCTTTTTATATACCCTCATCATCAATGGAACCTACTTTATTGGTTGGGGATAGAATTTTTGTTTCAAAATATACCTACGGGTACAGCAAACATTCTTTTCCTTTCAGTCCACCAATACTCAACAAAAGAATATTTAGTTCAGAACCTAAATATGGTGATCTTATTGTTTTTAAAACGCCATCGGACAATAGAACAGATTTTATAAAACGATTAGTTGGATTGCCTGGTGATAAAATTCAGATACAAAATGGCGAACTCTTAATTAACGAAGAAAAAGTTGAAAAAGAAGAAATCATAGACAATTTTGAAATTAAATGTGGAGGGGAATACATTGATGTAAAACCTTTTAAAGAAGTAATGCCCAATAATATAAAACATGCAGTTGTTTATAATACAATTGGAAGCATGGTTAATTCGGATTTATATATTGTTCCAAAAGATCATTATTTCTTCCTTGGCGATAACAGAGATTGCTCAAGAGACAGCAGGTTTCTTTCTAGTGTTGGATATGTTCATAGAGATAATTTAGTTGGTAAAGCAAGATTAATATTTTTCTCAAATGATACAAGCAAAGGAAGCGTTTTAAAAATTTGGAATTGGAACAATTCTTTTAGATTTAAAAGATTATTTAAAATATTAAAATGAAAATTAACACAAAAATAATTGAAAATAATTTAAAAATTAATTTTAATAATAAAAAACTGTTAATTCAAAGTTTAACTCACAAAAGTTATAGTGAAAAATATAATAACGAAAAATTGGAGTTCCTTGGCGACCGAGTGATAGGTCTCGTAATATCAAAAAAACTTTTAAGTCTTTATCCTAATGAGAACGAAGGAGTAATTGATAAAAAATTTTCTTATTTAGTTAATAAAAAAACTTGTGCTCTTGTAGGTAGACAACTTAATTTAAAAAACTTTATAAAAACCGGAAATTCATTAAAATATTTAAGATCAAATGATGAAAAAATTATTAGCGACTGTTGTGAATCGATAATTGGAGCTCTGTATCTTGATCAAGGATATTCTGCTGCAGAAAGATTTATTTTAAAGAATTGGGATAGTTTTTTAAAAAAATCAGTTATTACTCGTATTGATTCAAAAACTAAACTTCAAGAATTTTCACTAAAAAAGTTTAAAAAGTTACCAATATACAAATCATTTAAACCTACAGGCCCTAACCATAATCCAATTTTTAAGGTTCAGGTTAACATTTCAAATTCAAAGAAATATTTTGGGTTAGGAAAATCCAAAAAGTTAGCCGAACAAAATGCTGCATCAAAATTAGTTAAGAGTCTAAAAATTTAAATGAACTGGGAAGATGAAGGTTTCGTTATAGGAAAAAGAAGATTTAGGGAAAATGCAATTATATTAGATATTTTTACTCCTAAATTTGGCAAGACTAGCGGAATAGTTTATGGAGGCACTTCAAGAAAAGTTAGAAATCATCTTCAATTAATGAATAAAATTTTTATTATTCATACATCAAAAAATGAAAATAAAATCGGTTATTTTAAAACAGAATTAATAAAACCAATTTCACCAAAATATTTTGATAATAAAAATAAAATTTTATGTTTAAATTCTCTTTCCTCAATTTTAAAAACTACACTACCAGAAAATCAAACTCAAAAAAAAATATATGATTCTCTTTGTTTTCTTTTAGATAATTTCAGTAATGAAAATTGGATGAATTTGTATTTAAGTTGGGAAGTACAGTTAATCCAATATCTAGGGTTTGGTTTTAATATTGATCAAGTTGATACACAAAAAAATTTAGATGGAAACACAATAAATATAAGCGTAGACAACATCTCATACAAAATGCCTAAATTCCTTGTATCCAAAAATGATGATAAGCTTAATAACAAAGATATTTATAATGGACTCAATTTTTCAAGAAGCCTATTAGAGAATAAATTTTTCAATCCAAATAATTTAAGATTTCCTTATTCACGAAAACTATTAGAAAAAAAATTTATTTAATCTTTCTTGCAACATCTATTGCGAAATAGGTCACAATTGCAGACGCACCAGATCTTTTAATTGACATTAAACTTTCTAAAATTACGTCATCCCTGAGATTACCGCTATTAATTGAATTTTTTATCATCGCGTACTCACCTGATACTTGGTATCCAAAAACAGGAATCTTGAATGTATCTTTTATTGATTTAATTATATCAATGTAAGGTAAAGCTGGTTTTACCATTACAAAATCAGCACCTTCTTTTATGTCTAATGCAACTTCTCTTAATGCTTCACTCGAATTTTTATTATCCATTTGATAAGTTTTTTTATCTCCCTTTAATTTATTCTTAGATCCTATAGCATCTCTAAATGGTCCGTAAAAATTTGAAGCATACTTTGCAGCATAAGATAAAATCTGAACATTTTTAAAATTATTTTTATCTAATGTTTTTCTAATAATGCCGACTCTTCCGTCCATCATATCTGATGGAGCTATAACATCGCATCCCATTTGAGATTGGAGAAGTGCTTGTTTTGATAAAATATTAATTGTTTCATCATTAAGAATTTCTTTCTTTTTTAAAATACCATCATGACCATGGTTTGTATACGGATCTAACGCAACGTCTGCCATAACTCCAATATTAGGATTAATTTTTTTTATTTTTTTTATCGCTCTACACACTAAGTTATCTTCATTTAGCGCTTCGCTTCCAATAGAATTTTTTTTTATTCCAGGAGTGTTTGGAAAAATTGCAACCAAGGGTATTTTTAATTTGCTTGCAGTATTAATTATATTATTTAATTTATCTATTGTGTACCTATTACACCCAGGCATACTTTTAATCTTTTCAATTTTGCCTTTTCCTTCTCTAACAAAAATTGGAAGTATTAAATCATCAACAGTTAGGTTATTTTCAGCCACTAATCTTCTAACCCAGCCATACTTGCGATTCCTTCTCAATCTTACACTTGGATATTTCCCCAATATTTTCATATTTCAAACTTATAAAACTTTGTTTTGTGCGACAAATATAATATTATTTAAATTATTAAAAAGTGTAATAAGATAATTAATATGTCAAATACAACCACACTAACAGACTTTTACCAAGTACCTAATTTGTCATTTGATATAAATAAATTAAGGTCTGATTTAGAAACAATTTTAAAAAAATCAAAATACCAAACTTTGGGTATCACCAATTTTCATGCAATTCCAATGAACAAAGTTCCTGGCAATGATGACTCAATTAAAGGCCACAACGTTAGAGGGGTTTACTGGACAAAACCAGATGAGACAGGGAAAGAAGTTATGAGAGATAAACCTATTGATGAATCAAAATACACAGAATTATTATCAGAATTTAAAAATACTTATTTTGAAGAAGTTTATAAAGCATTAAAATCTAAATTTAAATTAGGAAGAATTAGAATTCTTTTAAAAGAACCCAGGTCAACTTTAAGCTGGCACAAAGATCCAGAACCAAGATTGCACATTCCTATAATCACAAATCCAGGATGTAAAATGGTAATAGAGGATGTTGCCAAACATATGCCCGCAGATGGAAAAGTTTGGATTACTAATAATACAAGATATCACAATTTCTTTAATGGTGGTGAGCAAAATAGAATTCACATCGTAGCTTGCATGTTAGAAAATAGATTCAATTAATTGAAATTTTTATTTAAAAAAATATCTTTATCTTCAGATCACGCAGGATTTGACTTAAAAGAAAAAATAAAAAAGTATTTATTGAAAAAAAAAATTAAAGTAATTGATTTAGGACCAAAAAATAGCAATTCTGTAGATTATCCTGATTATGCAAAAAAGGTTGCTAGAAACATTGTATCTAAAACAAGCAATGTAGGGATATTGGTATGTGGATCTGGTACTGGTATGGCTATCTCGGCCAATAAATTCAAAAAAATACGAGCTGCTGTTTGCTATAATGCAGTATCTACTCGTTTGTCTAGAATGCATAATAATGCTAATATCTTGGCATTAGGATCTAGATTAACTAATAAGCAAAATGCATTTAAATTGGTTAATCTCTTTCTAAGTACTAAATTTGAAGGTGGAAGACATCTTCGTAGAGTTAAAAAGATTTAATAATTATGTCAAAAATAAAAAAAGATATCAGCAATTATTATCAGGATTATTTTGATAAAAATTTATCTGAAAGAGATCCTGATTTATATAGTTCAATTAATGAGGAACTTAATAGACAACAACAACACATTGAATTAATAGCTTCAGAAAATATTGTCTCAAAAGCTGTGCTTGATGCTCAAGGATCAATTTTAACAAATAAATACGCAGAAGGTTATCCCGGAAAAAGATATTACGGTGGATGTGAATTTGTAGATAAAGCAGAAGAGTTAGCTTTAGATAGAGTTAAAAAATTATTCGATTGTAAATTTGCAAATGTTCAACCTCATTCAGGGGCGCAGGCAAACGGAGCTGTTTATCTTGCGCTTTTAAATCCAGGTGATCCAATTCTTGCAATGAGTTTAAATTCAGGAGGTCACCTAACTCATGGAGCAAAGGTGGCTCAGTCGGGAAAATGGTTTAAAGCTTTTCATTACGAAGTAGATAAAGAAACTGGTCTTATTGATTATGATCAAATTCAAAAACTAGCTTCAGAGCACAAACCCAAGATATTAATTGCTGGCGGGAGTGCATACTCAAGAATAATAGATTTCAAAAAGTTTCGCGAAATCGCAGACAGTGTTAACGCATATCTAATGGTTGATATGGCCCACTTCTCAGGTTTAGTTGCTGGAAAGGGATATCCCAATCCTGTTGAATATGCCGACGTTGTTACATCTACAACTCATAAAGTTTTAAGAGGCGGTAGAGGAGGAATTATTTTAACCAATAGAGAAGATTTATATAAAAAATTTAATTCTGCAGTATTTCCTGGTTATCAAGGCGGACCTTTAATGCATGTGATAGCAGCAAAAGCAGCTGCATTTCATGAAGCCTTACAACCAAACTTTAGAGAATATATAAAATCTGTATTAGAAAATGCTAAAATTTTATCAGAAACACTCAAAAACAATGGGTTCAAGATTTTTTCAGGCGGAACAGATACCCATTTAATGCTTGTAGACTTAAGACCTTTTAAAGTTACAGGCAAAGCTGCAGAAGTTAGTTTGTGTAATTCAAATATTACATGTAATAAAAACGGTATACCTTTTGATACTGAAAAGATGACAATCACATCTGGAATTAGACTAGGATCACAAGCTGCTACAACAAGAGGATTTGGATTAAATGAATTTAAAAAAGTTGGCGAATTAATTACAAAAGTAATCAAGGGTTTGTCTAATAACCCTGACGATAATTCCAAAACTGAGTCAGAAGTTAGAAAAGAAGTGATTGAACTTTGTTCTAAATTTCCTATATATAATCACTTATTTAAAAATTAATTTATGCTCTGTCCTTTTTGTAGAAAAAAAGATACATCCGTAGTGGATTCAAGACCTACAGAAGATGGTACTGCTATAAGACGAAGAAGATTTTGCAATTGTAATGGTGGTATGAGATTCACCACTTTTGAAAGGGTTCAGTTTAGAGAACTTTCCGTAATTAAAAAAAATGGAAGAAGATCTCCTTTTGATAGAGAAAAATTAGCCAAATCATTATTTACCGCACTTAAAAAAAGACCTATTGACCCTGATACCATTGAAAAAGTAGTTTCAAGAATTTCCAGAGACCTAGAAGAAATGGGTCAATCTGAAATACAATCAAGCGTTATTGGAAAAAAAGTCATGGACACTTTAAGAGATTTAGACAAAATTGCCTATGTAAGATTTGCCTCAGTATACACAAATTTTAAGGAGGTAGGAGAATTTGGTGAATATATTGAGGAAATAGATGGAGAGAAAAAATAAATTTAAATCAAAACACTCCTACTTTTTAAGCTTAGCATTTGAACAAGCAAAAAATAATTTAGGATCAACTAAAAACAACCCATCAGTTGGGTGTATTGTTGAAAAAAATGACTCTGTAATTTCATCAGGTTATACATCTTTTAATGGACGACCACATGCTGAATATAATGCTTTAAATAAAAAATTAAATTTTAGCAATTCAAATTTATACGTAACACTTGAACCATGCTCTCATTATGGTGTTACACCGCCATGTACAAATCTGATAAATAAAAAAAAAGTCAAAAAAGTTTTTTTTTCTATCCATGACTCGGATATAAGGTCCAAAAATAAATCTAAAAATATTTTAAAAAGCAGAAATATTTCTGTTAATTCCAAAATACTTGAAAAGGAGGGAAAAGATTTTTATGAAAGCTATTTTTTACAACATAGCGACAAACTTCCTCTAATAGATGCTAAAATAGCAATATCAAAAGATTATTTTACCATAAACAAAAAAAAAAGATGGATTACCAATCTTCATTCAAGAAAAAGGGCACATGTCATAAGATCAACATACGATTGTTTAATCTCTACATCAAAATCAATTAATTATGATAACTCAATACTTAATTGTCGTATTGAAGGTTTGGAAAAAAAGTGCCCAGATCTTGTTATTCTTGATAGAAACTTAAAACTTAAAAAAAATTTAAAACTTTTTAATAATATGAAGTATAGGAAAATTTTATTAGTTACTTGTAAAAATGATTCAAAAAAATTATCTTTCTTTAAAAGCAGGGGTGTTAAAATAATAAAAGTTGGACAATTAAAATCGTTTAAAGATTATAAAAATCTTTTTTTTAAACTAAAAAAAAAATATTCTAGAATTTTAGTTGAAGCTGGTCTTAATTTTACAAATTTCCTTATTAAAAATGAATTAATAAAAAATATCTATGTTTTTCAATCATCTTATAAACTTAAAAATCAAGGCACCAATAACTCAAGTCCTGATATTATAAAAAAAATTAAATTAAAAAACCAAATAAGTGTTAATCTTTTTGGAGATCAAATTTATAAGGAGAAAATTTAATTATGTTTAATGGAATAGTATACAACCAAGGTACAATTAAAAATTTAAGAAGAAATCCAAAGTATGTAAGTGGAAGTCTAGTTATTGAAGTAGAATCTAATATTAAATTTAAAAAAACAGATATTGGCGAGTCCGTAAGCTGCGACGGTGTTTGTTTGACTTTAATTAGAATCAAAAAGAGTTCTTTTCTTTTCTATCTATCTAAAGAAACTTTAAATAGATCGAATTTTAAAAATATCAAAATTGGCAAAAATATAAACATTGAAAAATCTTTATACCATGGAAAAAAAATTTCCGGCCACTATGTCCAAGGACATGTCGATACTACATCTTCTGTAAAAAGTATAAAAATAATAGACAGATCTTGGTACGTAAATTTTTCATTAAATAAAAAATATAGAAATTTTATAGTTGAAAAAGGTTCTATATCAATAAATGGTGTATCATTAACTGTTTCCAAAGTTACTAGAAACAGTTTTCAAATAACTATAATTCCACATACTTTAAGACTAACAAATCTAGTTAAGCTAAAAAGAGGAGACAAAGTTAACGTTGAGTTTGATATTGTAGGTAAATATTTAAATAATATTTATAAATAAAATGAAAAAAAAATCATCATCTATAATAGAAATTATAAGAGATGCCAAAAAAGGAAAAATGTTTATTTTGGTCGATAACAAAGACAGAGAAAACGAAGGTGACCTAGTAGTACCCGCATCAAAAATAAATCCAAAAAAAATTAATTTTATGGCAAAACATGGCAGAGGATTAATTTGTTTAGCTTTAACATCTAATAAGGTTAGAAAACTAAATTTACCCTTAATGTCATTGATAAACAAATCTAGAACACAAACGGCTTTTACTGTTTCAATTGAATCAAAAAAAGGTATTTCGACCGGGATATCTGCACACGATAGGTCAAAAACAATTAAGGTTGCCATTAAACCTTCATCGAGCAAAAAAGATATAGTTTCACCTGGTCATGTTTTTCCTTTAGTCGCTAAAAATGGCGGTGTACTAGAAAGAGCAGGTCATACTGAAGCATCAGTAGATATTTCAAAATTAGCAAAGTTAAATCCTAGTGCAGTAATATGTGAAGTCATGAATGAAGATGGAACTATGGCCAGATATAATGATTTGATACCATTTGCAAAAAAACACAAATTAAAAATTGCTAAAATTGAAGATTTAATTTCCTACAGACTAAAAAACGAAAGATTAATCAAGAATATATCAACAAAAAAAATTAAGATTAAAAAATTTGGAAATTTTGATATTAAAACTTTTAAAAATAAATTAGATGGATTAGAACATTACGCACTTATAAAAGGTAAGATTAATGTAAATAAATCCACAAGAGTGAGAGTTATTTCTACAAATATACCAAGTAGTTTTTTTAACTTTAATAAAAATATTTTTAAAAACTCACTTAAATATTTAAATAAATTTGGAAATTTTGCTTTGATACTTGTAACGGGATCTAACTCTAAACCAATTTCCTCTGAAAATAACAGTATACTTAGATATTATGGTGTTGGTGCTCAAATAATTAAAGAATTAAAAATAAAAAAAATGATATTGGTTTCAAGAGCTAAAAAACGTGTTATAGCACTTAAGGGTTATGGAATAGAGATCAAGAAACAGGAAATTATTAAATGAAACCAAAAATTTGTATAGTTATCTCAACTTATAATAGTGGTATTACAAAAAAATTACTTTTTAGTGCCAAAAATGAATTAAAAAGATGTGGAGTAATTAATGTGAGGGATTATAAAGTGCCAGGTGCTTTTGAGATACCGGTCGCTATAGCTAGACTTGCTAAAAAATATGATGCCTTTATAGCAATTGGTTGTATTATTAAGGGTCAAACAGCAAATTTTGATTTAATTTCAAGTGCAATTACCCACGCAATAATGAATTTGTCTATAGCTAGCAAAAAACCAATTGGAAATTCAATAATTACATTATTTAATAAAAACCAAGCTTCTAAAAGATATAACAAAGGTAAAGAGGCCGCTAATGCTATTATGGAGGTTTTAAAGATAAAGTAATGGAAGGGCCAAATCCAAACAACAACCCAAGAATAATTGTTATTCAAAAGCTGTATGGCTACTATTTGAATAAAAGTTCAAATATCGAAATTCAAAAACATAGATATAAAAAATTTATTAAGGATACTATATCTGGAACTATAGAGAGAGAAGAACTTCTGCTTGAAAATTTAAAAACAATTTTACAAAAAGAGTTTAATCCAGCAAGAACTGATCTAATTCTCAAGCTAATGATTCTATCCGCAACTTATGAGCTAATGTTTAGCCACAAAACCCCAGTAAATGTGATAGTAAGTGAATATGTCAAAATTTCAGATTTTTTTTTAGAGAATGCTCATAAAGGCTATTTAAACGCAGTTTTAGACAAAATCTCACAAAATTTAAGAAAAGATAATTAATTATTCTTGCCTTTTACAGTTTTTTTTGGCAATTTCGATTTTTTTAAGAGATCATTAGGGAGATATATCATTGGAAAATTTATATTTAATTATTTTAGCTGGTATTATTGCAGTTGTTTATAGTTACTTTTTAAGCAAACAAATAATTTCATCTAGCCCTGGTAATGCAAAAATGCAAGAAATTGCTGAAGCAATTCAAATTGGAGCAAAAGCATATTTGAATAGACAGTATAAAACTATAGCTATCGTAGGTGTAGTTGTTTTAATTATTATAAGTTATTTTTTTAGTTTACTTGTTGGGTTAGGATATCTAATTGGAGCATTGTTATCTGGTGTTGCTGGCTATATTGGAATGTTAATTTCAGTAAAAGCAAATGTTAGAACAGCTGAAGCATCAAGAAAAAGTTTACAAAGTGGACTTACTATGGCATTTAAATCAGGAGCCATAACAGGACTTTTGGTTGCTGGCCTAGCGCTTTTAGCAATCTCTTTATATTACTGGGCTCTTTTAGCTTTTGATGTTGATAGTAGAGAATTAATAAATGCTTTAATAGCTTTAGGTTTTGGAGCTTCGTTAATCTCAATTTTTGCAAGATTAGGGGGCGGGATTTTTACAAAAGGAGCCGATGTAGGTGCTGATTTAGTCGGTAAAGTTGAAGCGGGTATTCCAGAAGATGACCCAAGAAACCCAGCTGTGATAGCCGACAATGTAGGGGACAATGTGGGTGATTGTGCTGGTATGGCAGCAGATTTATTTGAAACATATGCAGTAACCATAGTTGCAACCATGGTTTTAAGTTCAATTTTTTTTGTAAGTAATGCGGATATGATGATCTATCCTCTTGCTATAGGTGGCGGATGTATAATCGCTTCAATAATAGGAACATTTTTTGTGAGACTAGGTAAGAGCAAAAACATTATGGGTGCTCTTTATAAAGGCTTTATCGTGACAGCCATAATATCATTAATCCTGCTTTATCCTATTACATCTCATGTTATTGGATTAGAAAATATATTTAAGGTAGGTGATAAAAATTTTACAGGAATGGATTTATATTACTGCGGAGTTGTTGGTTTAGCAGTAACTGGATTAATTATATGGGTTACAGAATATTATACAGGTACAAATTATAGACCAGTAAAAAGTGTAGCAAAATCCTCGACAACTGGGCATGGAACAAATGTGATTCAGGGCTTGGCCGTATCAATGGAAGCAACAGCATTACCAGCAATAATAATAGTAGCTGGAATAATAATTACAAATCAATTAGCTGGTTTATTTGGAATTGCTATCGCTGTAACAGCAATGTTAGCATTAACCGGAATGGTTGTTGCATTAGATGCCTATGGACCAGTAACAGATAATGCCGGTGGAATAGCCGAGATGTCTAAATTGCCGAAAAATGTTAGAAAAACTACAGACGCATTAGATGCCGTGGGTAATACTACAAAAGCTGTGACTAAAGGCTACGCAATAGGATCAGCTGGTTTGGGCGCATTAGTTTTATTTGCCGCATACACGGAGGACATTAAATTTTTCTCTAAAGTATCAGGATCATCGTTAGAAGGTATTGATGTTAGTTTTGATTTATCTAATCCATTTGTAGTCATAGGATTATTATTTGGCGGCATGTTACCTTACTTATTTGGTTCAATGGGAATGCAAGCTGTTGGAAGAGCAGGAGGTGCTGTCGTTATAGAGGTAAGAAGACAATTTAAAAAAATTCCTGGAATAATGAAAGGAAAAAGGAAACCAGATTACGGTCGGCTGGTTGATTTGTTAACGAAGGCCGCGATTAAAGAAATGATTATACCATCTTTATTACCTGTGCTTTCACCAATAATTTTATATTTAGTCATCTATTCTATTGGCGGTTTAGAGGCAGCTTTATCTTCGGTTGGAGCAATGCTTTTAGGAGTTATAGTTACAGGTCTTTATGTTGCAATATCAATGACTGCGGGTGGTGGAGCTTGGGATAATGCTAAAAAATTTATAGAAGATGGAAATTATGGTGGAAAAGGATCTGAGTCGCACAAGGCAGCTGTGACTGGAGATACAGTTGGCGATCCATACAAAGATACTGCTGGCCCAGCAGTGAACCCAATGATAAAAATTACTAATATTGTTGCCTTACTATTATTAGCTGTAATTTCCCATTAAAATATTATTATTTTTATTTTCTAGGACTATTTGCTCTCATTTTGTTTCTTAAACTAGATAAAAATGAGTCTAAAAAACTACCTCTTGTAACTACATTGTCTGTTACATCTTTAGAAAAGTTATGTTTATTCATCTTTTTTTTGTCGTAAAAAAGTTTTTCTTCCAAAACACCTAATTTATTAAACTTAACAACTAAAACGTTATTATTTAAAAACTCATCTTTGCCCAATTTATGAACACCCCCTCTAATCTTAGTTCTTTCGATATAAAACCATGTATTTTCATCTTTAATAGATTTAACATGAGGCTGTCCCAAAACATTAATTACATCATTTTTATTACTTATGTTTGTTTTAATTAGAGACTCTCTCTTATCAAGAAAGATTATACCGTGACTTTTTACAACTTTATTATTTTGGCAATTTATTAAAAAAAAAGATAATAATAACAATATTTTAAAATGTTTGCTTCTTATAAAAAACATAGTAACAAACTTTACAATAAATTAGTAGAATTATCACGAAATAAATTCTTCTACAACGAACTTAAATTAAATGACAATTTTGAAACTAGAGTTTTACTTATTTTCTTCCATTTTATTATTATTTTAAGATTAAAAAAGAGTGAGAAGAACAAGAGAACTTTCCAAGAGATTTTTGATAATATTTTTCAAAACATTGAAATTAATATAAGAGAATTGGGGTATGGCGACACAAAGGTTAATAATACAATGAAAAACTTAAACAAAATATTTTATGATATTTTATATAAGTTAGATAAAAATGATTTTTCAACATTCAATGAACAATCAGACTTACTAGACAAATATTTCTACAATAACAAAAAAATTAATGAACAAAATAACAACAAATTGGCTAAATATATGGATCAATTTAATGATTTTTGCTTTGATTTGAATATCGATAATGTGCTAAACGGTTCTATAGAATTTAAACTTAAATAATTTATCATGGCTGTACCTAAAAGAAAAACATCTACCTCAAGGAGAAACAAAAGAAGATCACACCATCGTATTGTTGGTGCCAATGTCATAGAAGATAAAAAAAGTGGTGAATACAGACTATCTCATCATATAGATCTCAAAACGGGTACTTATAACGGAAAAAAAATTTTAGACAAATAGTCTAAACAAAAAAACCCACATGTTAGATAAAGTTAAAATATCAATTGATGTAATGGGTGGAGATAACTCTCCAGATAAGACTTTGGAAGGTTTAAATCTTTTTATAAAAAGAAATCAGAATATTAGTGATTATATTTTTTATTTATTTGGGGATGAAACAACTATTAATCGGAAATTGAGTAATTACAAATATCTTAAAAATAATTATAAAATTTTTGATACAAAGATAGTTGTATCCAATGAATTATCTGCCATGTCGTCTATAAAAAAAGGAAAGAACTCAAGTATGTGGAAAGCTATTCAATCCCAAATAGATTTATCTGCTGATGTTACTTTGTCCGCTGGAAACACCGGTGTTCTATTAGTTATGTCAAAAATGATTTT
>CABYJW010000013.1 GCA_902519465.1 uncultured Pelagibacteraceae bacterium | reverse complement strand
TGTGAAGAGGATATAAGTTTTTGTAAAAATATTGGTCTGAATGGTTTACGAATAATTGAGGAAATTTATAGAAAAAAAAAAGATACAGTAAATATTTTAACTCACTGTAACGCTGGATGGCTTGCTACAATTGACTGGGGAACAGCAACTTCACCAATTTACCACGCTCATCAAAAAGGTATTAAAATTCATGTTTGGGTTGATGAAACTAGACCAAGAAATCAAGGAGCAAACTTAACATCATACGAATTAAATGAAGAGGGAATACCAAACACAATAATTGCTGATAATACCGGTGGTATTTTAATGCAACAAGGTAAAGTAGATATGTGTATTACTGGAACAGACAGAACTCTTTCTTCTGGGGATGTAGCTAATAAGATTGGGACATACCTTAAAGCTTTAGCTGCTTATGATAACAAGATTCCTTTTTATGTAGCCTTACCAAGCTCAACAATTGACTGGAAACTAAAAAATTTTAAAAATATACCTTTAGAGGAGAGAAATTCAGAAGAGTTATCCCATATAGAGGGGCTAGATAAAAATAATAAATTAACAAAAATTTTAATTTATCCAAAAAAAAGTAAAGCTATGAATTTAGCCTTTGATGTTACTCCAGCTAAATACGTAACAGGATTAATAACAGAAAAAGGTGTTTGCGAAGCATCTTTAAAAGGATTAAAAAACTTATTTAAATGAAAAAACTTAGAGCACAAGTAATTAAATATGCAAAAAAATTGAACACAACAAATTTATCTGCATTAAGATCAGGAAACGTTTCTGTTAGGGTAAAAGAAAAAGGGGTTAATGGATTTTATATCACTCCTTCTGGAGCTAAATATTCATCTCTAAAAACAAAAGACATTGTTTTTGTTTCTTTGAAAGGCCGATTCGAAAAAAAAAAAGACAAACCATCATCAGAATGGCGATTTCATCAAGACATTTATGTGAATAAAAAAGATGCAAAAGCAATTGTCCATGCACATTCTACGTGTGCCACAGCAGTGTCCACTCATAATAAATCTATACCAGCCTTCCATTATATGGTTGGAGTTGCGGGTGGAAATGACATAAAATGCTCTAAATACGCTACTTTTGGAACAAGAAGTTTATCTAGGAATATTTTATCAGCACTGAAGAATAGATCAGCTTGCCTAATGTCTAATCACGGTCAAATAGCATTTGGAAAAAATTTAGATTATGCTTTTGAGCTTGCACAAGAAGTCGAAAATATTTGCCATCAATATATAAATGCAATAAGAATTGGAATACCAAAAATTCTTACAAAAAAAGAAATGAAAATTGTTTTAAGCAAGATGAAAAATTATAAAAAGGATTAGTTTTATAATGATTAAAGTTGGGGAGCATATAACATTAGATTTTCTCGGGGTAAAAAAAGATTACCCGTCAGACTTTTACGAAAAAATTTTCTATAAAATTTCAAAAAAAGCTAATGTGGAATTGCTAAAAATTTCTAGTCATACATTTGAACCACAAGGCTTCACATCCGTAGCTTTATTAGCGGAGAGTCATATGAGCTTTCATACTTTCCCCGAGAGAGGAGTTGTAAGCTTTGATTTTTTTACATGTGGTAAAATCTCACCAAGAGTGGCCCTAAATATTTTAAAAAAAGAAATTAATCACACGAGAATAGTTGTGAATAATTTTGATAGAAGTAGCATTGCCTTGAAGGATGATATTTACAGTACACAGGGACAAAAAAAATACTATGTGGTTAATGATATTTTAGAAAAACTTGTTTCAAAAGTTGGTCAAAAATTAGAAATTTTAAATATAGAGGAGTTTGGTAATGCTTTATTTATAGATGATGAACTTCAAGTAGCAGAAAAAGATGAAAAACTTTATAGCTCAACTTTTGTGAAATCAGGAACAGATATTTGTAAAAGAAAAGGTACCGCAGCTGTAATAGGTGGTGGCGATGGCGGGGTTGTAAGAGAATGTCTGCAAAATAATTTCAATTTTGTTGACTGGTTTGAGCTAGATCCTCAGGTTGTTGAATTAAGTTATAAGCATTTGCCCAAAATTACATCTAGAATTAAAAAAAGTAACAAAGTTAAAACATATTGGGGGGATGCATTTAAAAGTATAAAGTCTATTGAAAATTCCAAATACGATAATATATTTGTAGATCTTAATGATGATCAGTATTGTATAGATTTAGCAAAGCGCAATATTAAAGACTTAAAGAGAATTTTAAAAAAAGGTGGAGCTATTACCGCTCAAGTAGGATGTCAGGATAAAAAACCTAAACAGGTTAAAAATTGGACAAAAGTTTTGAAGAGCAGCTTTGGTAATATAAATTTATCTGAAATTTTCATTCCAAGTTTTGATTGTAGATGGAATTTTATATCTTCATCCAACAAATAGTCACAATTGTTCTCTAATTTAAGATACATTTTTAATTGGATTTACGAATTGTAGCTTATGTCAAATATTCTTATAATTAAACATGGATCTCTTGGAGATTTAATTCAAGCAAACGGTGCTATAAAAGATATTAAAAATAAATTTCCTGCAGATAAAGTTTTACTATTAACAACACCTCATTTCTCAGAGTTTATGCTTTCATGCCCGTACATCGACGGGGTCTTAATTGATCAAAGATTACCCAGATGGAACATTTTTTATTTGTTAAAACTAAAAAAAATGCTTGATAGGTTTGCTTTTTCAAAGGTATTTGATTTACAAAATTCATCTAGAACAAATTTTTATAAAAAATTTATTTTTAAAAATGATATTTTTTGGTCTAGTAGTAATTCATTTTTATCTAAAGAAGATTCAATTGCACAAAAGAATTTACCTGTATTAACTAGAATGGAAATGCAACTTGAAAGATCTGGAATTTCTGAAAGAAAATTTACTAAAAAACCAGATCTTAGTTGGGCATTTAAAAATATAGGAAATATTATCAATCAAAATTTTGAAGGAAAATATATTTTAATTTTTCCTTTTTGTTCTCCAAAATTATATAAAAAAAAATGGCCCTACTATACAGACTTGATTACTCTTTTGAAAAGAGACTTTGGTAAAGAATTTAATCTGGTAATAGCCCCAGGTCCTAACGAGATTGATGAAGCAAAAAAGTTTGATGTAAATGTTATTTTGAATAATGGATTACCCCTTAACATTAATGAATTAATTAGTTTAATAAATAATTCTAGTTACATCGTATCAAATGATACGGGCCCAGCACATATATGTGCCCATTTAAATAAAAAGGGGCTTGTTTTATTTGGTAGTCATACAACACCCGAAAAAGTGAGTATGAAAAGTCAAAATTTTAAATCTATAAAGGTTGATAATTTAAAAAACCTTAATGTGACCGATGTATATGAAAAAATAAGAGAAAATTTAAATTAATTTTAAATACTTTTTAATTATTATCTTCCAATAAAAGTTCTCTGAAAATTTTTCTGCATTATTACCGTATTTTTTATAGTCGTCATTTTTAAAAAATTTAATTATATTTTCGTAAATTGACTCAATGTTATCACCATCGCATATTAGTCCTGTAGAATTTTCTTTAATTGCATCGCTAGCACCACCTATTTTACCCCCGATAGATCCAACGCCATAACATGCAGCTTCAATAAATGATATTCCAAAACCCTCAACCGATTTTTTATGTAATATTGAAGGCATTAAAAACAAATTTGATTTTTTTAATAAAGCATTTTTTAGTTCACCATCAATTGCAGAAAGTAAAGCAACCTCATTATCTATTTTTAATTCCTTAACAAGTTTGCTCAAATTATTTTTCTCTACACCGTCCCCAATACTTACGTATTTAATTTTTGGAAATATTTCCTTTAAATTTCTTATACACATAAGAATATTTTGGTGATTTTTCCTTCTATCAAGTCTTGCAACGGTAATAATTTTGGGAAAAGAGTCTTGATAAATTTTGTTAGCTTTCAATTCATATTCTTTTTTAATTTTAACAGGTTCTTCACATCCAGGATGTATCACATATATCTTTTCTTTTGGAAGTCCAATCTCAATTCCCAATTTTTTGGTAAAATTTGAATTAGCAATTATAAATTTTGTTTTTTTAAAAGAATTTAT
Organism: uncultured Pelagibacteraceae bacterium; assembly: GCA_902519465.1. Taxonomy (GTDB): domain Bacteria; phylum Pseudomonadota; class Alphaproteobacteria; order Pelagibacterales; family Pelagibacteraceae; genus Anoxypelagibacter. The sequence continues at coordinate 26,112 of CABYJW010000013.1, read as the reverse complement.
TACCCTTTTATTTAATGATGAACCTATAGGATGATTAATTTCTTTGGAATGTATCAAACAAAATGTTGGTATTTTTTCAATAACTTTATCGTTAATTTTTTCTATACTTTTCCAATGATCAAAAAAAACAGATCTTATATTTTGATTTGATTTTATAAAGTCATTAAGCCTATTTGCTTTTCTATATTTTCTCAGCAGTTTTATACCTCCAAATCTTTCAATTTCTAATTTTAAAAATTGATCATACTCTTCAGATCCTTCAAATTTATCCGCGAAAACTTTAACAGGACCGTGATTTAAAAGAGCCTTTGCCAAACCGCCCATTAAATTTTGCATTCCACCAGTTTCAGGTGGAAAGCTTCTTGTAGATATTACAAACATTATTTAAACCATTTGATATTACAGCCCATACTTGGAATTTGATTTTGAGGACCTTTACCAGTTTCCGCAATCATCTTCATTGCATTCAATAAGTCACTTTCGCTCACTGAAACAGGTTTTAAATCTTTAAGCTCTCTAATTCGACCCCTGTATTGTAGTTCAAGATCTCTGTTGTATCCAAAAAAATCTGGAGTGCAGACAGCCCCATATTTTTTTGCCGTTTCTTGAGTCTCATCAAGCAAATAAGGAAAATTAAATTTATTTCTTTTCGAAAATTTAATCATGTTTTCAAATGAGTCATCAGGGTAATTTTTGGTATCATTTGACATTATAGCAATAGTATTTACTTTTAAATTTTTTAGATTATTGGCATCATTTACAATATCTTTGATAACAGCTTTTACGTAAGGACAATGATTGCAGATAAACATAATCAATGTTCCTTTTTCCCCAATTAAATCCTTAAAATTGTAAACTTTTTCACTAACATCTTTTAATTCAAAGGAATGAGGTTTTTCACCGAAATTACAAATTGGAGTTTTTGTTAAAACCATAATATATTATAATTATAATAATGATTTACGATTTCAACAATATTAGTCCAAAGTTAGACAAAGATAGTTGGTTTGCACCAAACTCAGTTTTAATAGGCAATGTAACTCTTAAAAAAGATGCAAATATTTGGTTTAATGCAACTCTAAGAGGAGATGTAGAACCTATAACCATTGGCGAAGGTTCCAACATTCAAGACGGGAGCGTAGTTCACACTGATCCTGGCTGCCCTGCTACCATAGGCAAGAATGTAACAGTTGGGCATTTGGTTATGTTACATGGATGTATAATCGAAAATGATTGTTTGATTGGAATTGGTAGCACTATTTTAAATAAAGCAAAAATTGGAAAGCACTCGATTGTTGGAGCCAATACTTTAATTACTGAAAACAAAGTTATACCGGAGAGATCCTTAGTTGTTGGTAGCCCAGGAAGAGTTATTAGAAAAGTCACAGATGAAGAAATAAAACATATAAAAGAGAACGCAGAACATTACGTTAGAAACTACAAAAAGTATAAAAAATAATTTCAGGGAATAAGCCACTTAAAATCATTAGATTCACCCAGCTTAAGTAAAGCTCTTCGATGACCTTTGGCAGCTAAATAAAGCCATTCAATACTTTGAATTTTACATTTTACTACACAAAAATTTTCATAGCCTTGTTCACTTTCTTCTTTAGTAAAATCAAAATCATTAAACTTACCATTCAAACCGGAAGTAGGTTTTTGAGATATAGTTCCAGGGCTATCTGTGACCAGATAACATTTCCTACTTACATGACCTGTTTTTTCCCAGGACTCTTTTGAGATATCATTTTTGTAATTAATTTCACAATTAATTTTAAGTCGTAATTGAATTTTTTCTTCTTTACCATAAAATAATATAGAACAAGATGGATTGTTTTTAATTTTACTTATTTTAGAAGATCTAATATCGCTGTGAAATTGAATAAAATTATTATCAGGGTCAGCTTTTCTTAAGACTACAACTCTGCCGTCTAAATCTTTATCATCTCCACAAATAAAAACAGGGGTTCTAAATTCTGAATTACGATTTTTCACAGCGTCTGTTAAAAGACTCCAAACTTTTTTTTGTATTTCTGTAAAATCTTCGTAGTAGCTTACTTCTTCTGACACAGTTTATTTTCTAAATCTTTTAATTAAACTTGAGGTATCCCATCTATTTCCACCCATTTTTTGAACTTCACCATAATACTCATCGATTAACTTTGTGATAGGAAGTGGCGAATTATTTCTTTTTGCTTCATCCATTGCGATTTTTAAATCTTTTCTCATCCAATCAACTGCAAAACCATAATCAAATTTATCATCAATCATTGTTTTATATCTATTTTCCATTTGCCAAGATTGTGCAGCGCCTTTTGAAATTGTCTCGATTACATCCTCCATTTTTAATTTTGCGTTAAGTCCAAAATTAATAGCTTCAGATAAGCCCTGAACAACCCCAGCTATACAAATTTGATTTACCATCTTTGCTAATTGACCATTCCCTGCGGGTCCTAATAATTTCATTTTTTTACTATAGCTGTCAATTACTGGTGAAGCTTTTTTAAAAGCATCTTCGTCTCCGCCAATCATTACAGTAAGAGCTCCATTTTCAGCTCCAGCTTGACCTCCGGAAACAGGCGCATCTAAAAATTGAAAACCAGATTCCCTTGCTTTTTTATAAAGTTCTCTAGCTATTTCTGCTGAAGCAGTAGTGTTATCAATATAAACAGAATTTTTTTTTGCAGATTTAAATAAACCATTGTCTCCAAGAGTTACCTCTTTAAGATCATTATCATTACCAACACACGAAAATATAAAGTCAGAGTCCTTTGCCGCCTCCATTGGTGATTTGGCAAATTTACCTTTATATTCTTTAGTCCATTTCTCTGCTTTAGCTGTGGTTCTATTAAAAACAGTTACATCATGTCCAGCTTTTGATATATGTCCAGCCATGGGATATCCCATTACACCTAAACCAATAAAAGATACTCTAAACATATGATAAACCTCAGTATTAATAAAAAAGTTTTAATTTTCGGTTTCATATTTACATTTTTTTCAAGTTTTGGACAGAGTTTTTTTCTTGGATTATTTAATCCTAGTATAAGAGGTGAACTTGATATTACACATGGACAATTTGGCACAATTTATGCAGCAGCAACTATTTGCTCAAGTGTAGTTCTAATTTGGTTTGGAAAAAAAATTGATGAATTCAAATTATTTAATTATTCATTGATCGTAATAATAATTCTATTTTCATCTTCATTTTTATTTTCTTTAATAAATAACATTTATTTTTTAATGATAGCTATATTTTTTATGAGATTTTCTGGACAAGGATTAATGTCTCATACTTCATCAACTACTATATCAAGGTATTTTAACAAAAGGAGAGGACGTGCTCTAAGCGGTATATGGTTTGGGCTATCATCTGCAGAATTTATTCTACCAATTTTAATTGTGTTTTTACTTTCCATTTTTTCCTGGAGAACTATATGGCAATTCATATCTATTATTATATTGATAACTTTGCCTTTAGTGATTTTTTATACAATAAAAACTATTACAATAGACTCAAGAGAGACTTCCAATTTTGATGAAAGTAAAAAAAGGTTTAAGAATATTCAAAGTTGGAAAAGATCGGAAGTTTTAAGGGATTTTAAATTTTATATAATATCATTAAATATGTTGGCTATGCCATGGATTGCTACAGGTGTCTTTATTTATCAATCTTTTATAGCAGACTCCAAACTTTGGGATATTTATATTATTCCAAAATCTTTTATGGTTTATTCGGTGACATCAATTTTGACATTAATATCTTCTGGTTTTTTAGTTGATAAATTTTCAAGCAGAAAATTAATACCTTTTATGAATGTTCCATTATTAATTGGGATGTTAATATTATACTTTTTTGACTTTTCTTATTCAGCTTATTTTTTCTTTGGGCTAATTGGGATTTCAAATGGTTTAGCAAATGTCTTAGGATCCTCAACATGGGCAGAGATTTATGGTGTTAGATATTTAGGCAGTATAAAAGCACTTACAACAGCTTTAATGGTTTTTTCAACCGCATTTGGAACTGCTATATTTGGTCTTTTAATAGATCAAGGATTTACTATTGAGCATATAGCTTTAGTAAGCGTTATTTATATAAGTCTTTCACTATTGGCATTGCTAATAATAAAAAGATCAATTGAGCCAATTATTTACACAAAAAAAACTTGATTTTTATGATGCTTTTAACTATTTATTGCTAATCTTATGGCCAGAATAACAGTAGAAGATTGTCTTGAAAAAATTGAAAATCAATACGATTTAGTTTTGTTAGCAAAGGAAAGAACTTCCCAATTAAATTCAGGTTCTGAAATGCTTGTTGAGGAAGATAACGACAAAAGAACAGTGGTTGCGTTAAGGGAAATAGCCGAAGGAAAAATCAACATTGATGAATTAAAGAAAAGCACTGTTTTACGATTAAGAAAAGAGCCTGATGAAAATTTAGATGAACAAGATACCGAAGAGATATCCTCAGATGACTTTGAAAAACAATACAAAGGAGAAGTTTCTAAGTCTGGCGTAGCTATTTTACCCTCAAAAAGAATGAGAAAAATACCAAATCCTACAGCTTCACCCTCAAATTTGGAAGAAGACACTAAAAAAACTTCTGAAGAAGAAAATTCGCCACTAAAACTAACCGAAGAAATAGAAGAAAAAAAGTAATTGAATATCAATAGAAAAGTTTGTGTTGCTCCTATGATGGATTGTACGGATCGACACGAAAGATATTTCCTGAGATTATTAAGTAAAAACGTAATGTTATATACTGAAATGGTTGCAACTAAGTCTGCAATACACGGAAATAGAAAAAAAATACTAGGATTTAACGAAATAGAAAAACCTCTTGCTCTTCAAGTTGGTGGATCAGACAAAAACGAACTATCTGAAGTTTGTAAAATTGCTGAAGAAATGGGATACAACGAAATCAATATAAACCTCGGATGTCCAAGCAAAAAAGTACAAAAAAATAAATTTGGCGCATGTCTAATCAAAGAACCTGATTTAGTTGCAGAATGTATTAACAAGATGGTGAATTCATGCAAGATACCAGTTACTGCAAAAACTAGAATAGGTTTTGATCAAACAGAAAGCTTTGATTATTTAAACTTATTTGTGAATAAAATTTCAAGTGCTGGAGCTAAAACAATTATTTTACACGCAAGAAAAGCAATTTTAAAAGGACTTACTCCAAAAGAAAATTTAAAAATTCCAAAATTAAATTACCCAATGGTTTATGAAATAAAAAAACAAAATAAAAATTTAGAAATTATTATAAATGGAGGAATAGTTAACTGCACACAAGTTAGAGAACATTTAATGAATTGTGATGGAGTAATGATAGGAAGGGCAATTTATCAAAATCCGTATTTTTTAGCTGAAATTGAAAAAACTTTTTTTAATAATAATAATGTCCCAACAAGATCTGAAGTTGCAGAAAAATTAGTTGAATATGTAAAAGATGAAGTAAAGAAAGGGACAAGAATAAATCAAATTATGAGACACACGGTTGGTTTGTACTACGGTCAAAATGGTGCAAATAAATGGAAAAGATATTTAAGTGATAACATGATGGCCAGAAATTCAGATTTTCAAAAAGTCAATCATATTATGGAGATAGTCCAAAATAATGAAAAATCTAATCAAGCTGCATCATGATTGAAAATTTTTCTACAGATCAAATTTTATTTCTTATTTTAATAATGACATTAACAGCAATTATAGCTGGTTTTTTTGCAGGCTTTTTTGGAATTGGAGGTGGAATAATTACAGTTCCATGTCTTTTTTATATATTTGGTGCTGTTGGAATCGACAAGTCTTATTTAATGCATCTTGCTGTTGGAACATCTTTTGCAATCATTGTTCCTACAGCTATGATGTCAGTCTTTACACACTACAAACATAATGCAGTAGATTTTGGAGTATTAAAATCTTATGGGATATTTGTAGTATTTGGCGTGGTCATAGGTAGTTTTTTTGCAGCGTCTTTACACACAAAATCGCTAATTCTTTTTTTTAGTATTGTAATGTATTTACTTGCACTGAATTTAATTTTTTTAAAAGACAAAACAAAAATCAAATTAAAATTTAGTTTATTTCAAAGGGCTTTTTTTGGCTTAATTGTTGGTTTTGTTTCTTCACTTATGGGCATTGGTGGAGCTATTATGAATGTTCCAATTTTGAAATTTGTTGGTTATACCATAAATAAATCAATAGGAAGTGCTGCATCAATTGGTTTTTTAATAGCTGTATTTGGCTGTTTAGGATTTGTAATTTCTGGGTTAATAATCAAAACCAACATTCCTCTAAGCTTTGGTTTTATAAATATACCAGCTTTTCTTATTTTTATACCATTAACCATAATTATGGCTAAGATTGGTGCTAACTCAGTACACAAAATTAAAAGAGAAATTATTACAAAATTATTTGGTTTATTTCTTATTCTTATTGCCAGTAGATTTTTGTATGATTTTATTAACTATTAAATTTTTTGGTCGTACTCGCCAATTTTACCGGTTTCTTTTAATAAATTATCTATAAAACTAAATATTTTTTTTGCACTTTTGTCTGACGAAGTACTCTCAACAACAACTACTAATGATGGTTTATTAGAAGAAGCCCTTATTAATCCCCAAGAATCATCGTCTAAAACAAACCTCACACCATTTACAGTTAAAATTTCCTTGATAAATTTGTCGTCTATTTTAATTTTTTTATTTTTTATTTCCTTTACTCTTTCTACTAATTTTTCAACAACATTATATTTTTCTTCATCTTTACAGAAAGGAGCCATAGTTGGCGATTGAAATGTTTTGGGAAGAGAATTAATTATAGAATTCATTTTTTTGTTTTCATTATCTAATAATTTACAAATTTGTATCGCTGAACTTACTCCATCATCATAACCATAACCAATTGGATTATTGAAAAAAAAATGTCCACTTTTTTCGAAACCAGCCAAAGCTTTCTCTCTATTAACTTTTCTTTTAATATGAGAGTGACCCGTTTTCCAATAAATTGTTTTACAATTATTCTTTATAAGAATTTCGTCATTAATATATAAACCAGTAGATTTTACATCTACAATAAACTTTGAATTTTTGTAAGTATTTGATAAATTTCTTGCAATTACCAGGCCAATTTTGTCTGCATAGATTTCTTCGCCTTTTTCATCTATAACTCCAACTCGATCCCCATCACCGTCAAATCCAAAACCTATATCAGCATTATTTTCTAATACACATTTAGATATCGCTTCTAACATTTTTAAATCCTCAGGATTAGGATTATATTTTGGAAAAGTAAAATCTAATTTACAGTCTAATTCAATTATATCACAACCGATTCCTTTTAATATTTCAGGTGCAAATAGCCCAGCCGTTCCATTTCCACACGCTACTACAGCTTTTATTTTTTTTTTAATTTTATTTTTATCAATTAAATGTTTTATATATATTTTTTGAAAATCTTTAATTTCTCTATCACTACCCTTACCTAATATAAATTTTTTTTCTAATGTTATTTCTTTTAATTCATTCATTTCATCAGGCGCATGAGTAAGGCCTTTTTCAATTCCCATTTTTACACCTGTCCAACCATTTTCATTGTGGCTAGCTGTTATCATTGCTATTGCATCAGAACCTAGTTTGAATTGAGCGTAATAAACAGTTGGAGTAAGTGAAAGACCTATATCTTCAATGTTACACCCTGTTGAAATTAACCCTTTTTTGAAAGATGTTTTTACTTCTTCACTGTATGATCTGTAATCGTGACCAACAATTATTTTTGGGTTCTTTTTTTTTGTTTTTTTTATAACCTGTGTACCTAATCCCTTGCCAAGTTCCTCAATACCCTCTAAATCGATATCTTTAGGATACAGCCATCTAGCGTCATATTCCCTAAATCCACTTTGCTTGATTTTCATTATTTCAATTGATTTATTAACAATAGATTTAACAGAATTATTTTAAACTTGAAAAAACATTTATGTTCATATAATGTTCTCTTGCTATGTATGGTATTTAGTGTATTAATAAATTTGTAACACAACATATAGTTGTTTTACTCAAATAAGTCATTAAAATAGGGATATTATGAATAAAAATGTAACTTTGGCAATAGAAAAGGCTGTCTCAAATTTAGACAAGATAGAAAATAACGATCTTTTAAAAGATATTAATATTAAAAAACCAGATTTATTCTCGTTAAACCAAGAAACAGAACTTTTTCAAAACGATAAAGGAATTATAATCAAAATCGATAGATCACGAGATAAAAATCTCACTGATTTTGGTAGAGCAACTTTGTCTGACAGGTATTTGGGACAAAATGAATCTTTTCAAGATTTATTCGCTCGAGTTGCAAGCACATATGCTGACAACAATCTTCATGCTCAAAGGCTTTATAATTATATTAGTAATTTATGGTTCATGCCTGCCACACCAGTTCTTTCTAATGGCGGTACAGAGAGAGGTTTGCCAATTTCATGTTTTTTAAATGAAGCAGGAGATAGCTTGAATGGTATTTTAGATTTATGGAGTGAAAATGTTTGGTTAGCCGCAAGGGGTGGTGGAATTGGAAGTTATTGGGGCAACCTAAGATCCATCGGAGAAAAAATTGGTAAAGTAGGTAAAACTTCAGGGATAATACCTTTCATCAAAGTGATGGACTCTTTAACTTTAGCTATTAGCCAAGGCTCACTTAGAAGAGGATCAGCTGCTTGTTATCTTCCAATTGATCACCCTGAGATTGAAGAGTTTATTGAAATGAGAAGGCCCACAGGTGGTGATACAAACAGGAGATCACTAAACTTACATCATGGTGTTTTAGTTTCTGATGCTTTTATGAGAGCGGTTGAAACAGATAGTCAGTGGGCTTTAAAAAGTCCAAAAGATGGATCAGTCCAAGCAACTTTATCTGCAAGAAATTTATGGATAAGACTTTTAACTGCTAGAGTGGAAACAGGCGAACCTTACATAATTTATATCGACACTGTGAATCGACAAATACCTCAGCATCATAAATTAGCCGGGCTGACTGTTAAAACTTCAAATCTTTGTAGTGAAATTACATTACCAACTGGAAAAGACAGGGAAGGAAACGAAAGAACGGCAGTGTGTTGCCTATCCTCTTTAAACATAGAAAAGTATGACGAATGGAAAGATGATGAAAATTTTATTGAAGATATAATGAGATTTTTAGACAATGTTCTCACAGATTTTATAAATAAAGCACCGGATAGCTTTGCAAACGCAAAATATGCAGCAGCAAAAGAAAGAAGTGTAGGTTTGGGTGTTATGGGACTACATTCTTATTTTCAACAAAAGGGAATTCCCTTTGGATCTGTAATGAGCAAAGTATGGAATAAAAAAATATTCACATTGATACAAAAAAAGGTTGACCAAGCATCAAAAGATCTTGCGGAGGAAAGAGGGGCTTGTCCAGACGCAGAAGAGTTTGGAATAAAAGAGAGATTTTCAAACAAAACTGCAATTGCGCCAACAGCCTCAATTTCAATTATTTGTGGTGGAGCCTCACCTGGAATTGAACCTATCGCCGCCAACAGCTATACACACAAAACTCTATCTGGTTCATACAATGTTAGAAATAAGTATTTGACGAAACTTTTAGAAAAACATGGAAAAAATACAGATGAAGTTTGGTCTAGTATAACGACAAATCAAGGCTCAGTTTCTCATCTTAAATTTCTAACCAATGAAGAGAAAGAAACATTTAAAACAGCTTTCGAAATAGACCAGAGGTGGATTGTTGAATTAGGGGCAGATAGAACTCCACACATTTCACAAGCACAATCAGTTAATGTTTTTGTACCTGCAGACGTACACAAAAAAGATCTTCACCAATTACATTTTCAAGCTTGGAAAAAAGGCCTAAAAAGCCTTTATTATTGTAGATCTAAATCTATTCAGAGAGCCGAAAATATTAATGCAGGTTCATCAACAGATGTGACAAAGAATGTTTATTCAAACAAAAAAGAATCAAGTAATGAGGATAACAAATATGAGGAGTGTTTATCATGTCAGTAATTAATTTAAAAAAAGAAAAAGAAATTTTTAAAGGCGGGTTGTTAGTAGAAAATCCAGTTTATAAACCCTTTAGGTATCCATGGTGCTATGATGCATGGTTAACTCAACAAAGAATTCATTGGCTACCAGAAGAGGTACCGCTAGGCGACGATGTAAGAGATTGGCAGAAAAATTTATCACAAGGTGAAAAAAACCTTTTAACGCAAATTTTTAGATTTTTTACCCAAGCAGATGTTGAGGTTAACAATTGCTATTTAAGACATTACACAACTGTTTTTAAACCAACAGAAGTCCTAATGATGATGACTGCTTTTGCTGCTATGGAGACAGTTCATATAGCGGCTTATTCTCATTTGCTTGATACCATAGGAATGCCAGAGTCTGAGTACTCAGCATTCATGAAATATAAAGAAATGAAAGATAAATATGACTATATGCAAGGTTTTAATGTTAACTCAAAAGCAGACATAGCAAAGACTGTAGCTGTATTCAGCGCCTTTACTGAAGGACTTCAGCTTTTTGCGAGTTTTGCAATTCTTTTAAATTTTCCAAGACACAATAAGATGAAAGGTATGGGCCAAATAGTTACCTGGTCTGTTCGAGACGAAACTCTTCATTGCAATTCTATGATTAGATTATTTAAAGCTTTCATAAAAGAAAACCCAGAAATATGGACTGATAAATTAAAGAATGAACTTTACGATGCTTGCAAAACAATTATAGCTCACGAAGATTCTTTTATCGATTTAGCTTTTCAAATGGGTCCAATCGAAGGTCTAACCGCCGATCAAGTTAAGAAATATATTAGATGGATAGGTGATAGAAGGCTAATCCAACTTGGTTTAGAGCCAATTTATAAAATAGAAAAAAACCCACTTACCTGGTTAGATACAATGCTTAACGCTGTTGAACACATGAACTTTTTTGAAGGTAGAGCAACAGAATATTCTAAAGCTTCCACAAAAGGATCTTGGGCAGAGGCTTTCTCTTAAGCATTTAGCCTTGTAAAGCATTTAACTTTGGTTAAATGAAAAAAAATTTAATATTACTAAGTTTCTCACTGATTGCCTCAATAGTAATAGTTTATTTACTTGTATTTGCATGGGTTGTAATTCTAGAAAAATATAAAAGCCCACATAATTTTACAAATAGTGACACAATGAATTTTCATAAAAAATATTCAAATCAACTTCATCATGTCAGGGGAAAGTATTGGCCACATCAAAGTCTAGGCGATTTAAAGAAAGAAGACTATTTGTTCACCAAGACTGAAAATTTTAGTAAAAAAAAAAGAAAAAATATTTTAATCCAAGGCGACTCTTGGGCAGAATACTTAATTTATAAAAAAAAATCCAAGGCAGTTGTGAGAGAAACAGTTGAAAAAAATAATATTGGTCTAATAAATAGCGGAACATCATCTTATTCACCAACCCCAATGTATCTTCAATTTAAAATATTAACTAAAGACTATCAAATCAAACCGGAATTTGTTTTGGTTTTAATAGATCAAACCGATATAGGAGATGAGTTGTGCAGATACAGAAAAAATATTGTTGAAGATAAAAATGGCATTAAACGAATTAAAAATGAATTAAATAGTGGAGCTGCTTTTGATTACTCAAAATACTATGAAATTTCAGAAATACTGATACAAGATAAAAAATTCAAAAGTTTACATATAACCAATTATTATTTCAAAAAATTCTTTTTTGAAAATAAATTAAAAAATAAAAAGTGTAAATTTGATGATATAACTAAATATTTGTATGATTTAGATTCAGGTGACAAAATATATTTTAAAAAAAGATTAAAGAACTACATTGATTATTTGTCTTCTGTTCATTATTTAGAAAAAGTATTCCTTGTTACTTTTCCCCACCAAAAACACATAAGCAATGAATACAAAACAAATATGTCTGACATAATAAATGAGATGAACTTTTCAGATAAAGTATTTCATATAAATTTCACAGATATAATTGATAAAGGAGAGTTTCCCTCAAAAGATATCTTCGAAATTAATGATCCAGCGTCACATCTGACAGATCATTTTCAAGCTTTATATATATCAAGAGTTTTTCAAATTATTGAAGGACATCTTTGATCAGATAGATTTATCTTACATTTAAGGCAAGTACTTTTCTGTGGTCACTTCCTTTGTATTTTGACAGAGGTCGAATTAGTTTGTTAGCAGTATGTTGCTCCATAATATGTGCTGACCAACCAGTAATTCTCGCCATAACAAATACTGGTGTAAAAAAATCTGTGTCGATACCCATCAAATGATAAGTTGGTCCACAAGGATAATCTACATTGGGATGAATATTTTTTCTTTCAAGCATAACTTTTTCTAATATCTCATACATCTTTGGATATTTAGTATTTTTCATAAGCTTCGCAACTTTTAAAAAATAGTTTTTCATAGTTGGAACCCTTGAATCACCACTTCTATAAACTCTATGACCAAAACCCATAACAACTTTTTTTTTATCAAGTGCATCATTTATCCATGCCTCAGCTTTTTCTGGTTTTTTAATTTCTTTAAACATGTGCATGACTGCTTCGTTAGCACCTCCATGCAATGGACCCTTTAAACTTGCTATGGCGCCGGTAATAGCGCCATGCATATCAGAAAGACTGCTAGTAATGGTTCTAGCTGTAAATGTAGAGACATTAAAACTATGTTCGGCGTACAGTATCATTGAAACATCAAACGCTTTTACAATTTCCTTGTTTGGAACTTTACCAAACATCATATTAAAGAAGTTCTCAGAGTAAGATAACTTTTTAATTGGAGGTATAAATTTTTTGCCTTTGCGAGCTCTAAAATATGCTGCCACAGCTGTCGGGGTTTGAGCAAAAATTCTCATTGCTTTTCTCATATTTGCTTTTGGAGAGTTATCTCTTGTGTCTTTATCTTCGAGACCCATTAAACTAACTGCTGATCTAATAGCATCCATAGGATGTGCCTTCTTAGGCATATTTTTAATATCATTTAAGATTTGTTTTGATAATTTGCGATTACTTCTCTCTTCTTTAACAAACTTTTTAAGTTCTTTAGATTTTGGAAGTTCACCATTCAAAACTAAATAAGCTACTTCTTCGAAACTACATTTTTCACAAAGATCCTGAACTTTATAACCTCTGTAAGTTAAAGAATTTATTTCAGGCATTACTTGAGAGATAGTTGTTTCATCAACAACTATTCCCATTAAACCTTTTTTAATTTCGTCTGCCATACTTATTCGTGTCCCTCAGTTTTAAAATCAGTAATTTTTTTATGAGGAGTATTATACTTTTCATACTCTACCAATTCATATAATCTTTTTCGAGTTTGCATTTTATCTATAATATTATTTTGATGTCCATCCTTAAAAATGGACTTTAGACCTTCCTCAACACTTTTCATTGCTAATCTTTGCGTTGTTACTGGATATATAACAATATTGTACCCTAAATCTTTTAATTCTTTTGTGGATAATAGTTTTGATTTCCCAAATTCTGTCATATTAGCTAAAAGGAATACTTTTGAGTTTTTTCTAATACTCTCAAACTCTTTTTCATCTTTCATTGACTCCGGGAATATTATATCCGCACCTGCAGCTTCATATGCCTTAATTCTTTCAATTGTTTTTTCAAGTCCTTCCACAATATTAGCATCAGTCCTTACTATAATTAAAAAATTTTGATCTTTTCTTGCAGCTACTGCCGCTTTAATTTTTTTAATCATTTCATCTTTTGAAATAAGTTCTTTATTATCCAAGTGACCACATCTTTTTTCTGCAATTTGATCCTCTATATGGCATCCGGAAAGACCCATTTCTTCAAAAGTTTCTATTGTTTTTTTACAATCTGAAAAACCAGTATCTGCATCAACTATTGAAGGTAAATCGGTAACTTTGGCAATTTGATTTGCTCTGTAACTAACATGCTTTAGCGTAGTCAAACCTATATCTGGAATTCCAAGGTCATTAGACATAACCCCTCCAGATATGTAGACGCCATCAAAACCAATGTCTGCAATTAACTTTGCGCATAAAGGATTGTACGCACCCGGGAATCTAAGTAACTTTTTTTCTTTGAGATTATTTGAAAAATCTTTCCTTTTTGTTTTGGCATCTTTTTTTGTAAAATGCATGCAGTTTTTATATTAAAACAAAAATATAAAATCAAAGATTATTTTAAAAGCACAGTAATAGCTGTTAAAACCAATAATATAGCCAAAATATACTCTGTAATTTTTTTTGCTTTTTCATTTTTAATATAAATTCGCAAAGAATTTCCAAAAATAGCCCAAATACATATTGACGGAAAACAAACTACAGCAGCTGTAATAGTTATAAACATAGTAGCTATTAAAAACTTTTCCTCAGTTGGAAAAAAACCTGATGCTACAGTTATTGCTATTGTCCATGCTTTAGGATTAATAAATTGAAATAGAGATGCTTCATAAAACTTCAAGGGCCTACCTTTAGTATCTTTTTTGACAAGACTAAAAGAACCAATAATCTTCCAACCAAGATAGATTAAATAAATAAAACATAAGATTTTCATATAAAATTGTAGTTGAGGAAATATTAAAAACAAATTACCCAAACCAAAGCACACCAGCCCTATTTGAAAGATGTGACCCAGCGGTATACCAATCAGATGTGGAAGAGTTTTGTAGAATCCAAACTTTAGTCCAGATGCTGTTAACATTGCATTATTAGGACCCGGTGTTGCGAACATAATAAAATAATAAGTTATAAGCGCTGTAAACAACTGAAGATCTATCATAAATAATTTTTAACAAAACTTTGAAAATTTAAAAAATTTTTTATACAGGTTTTATGTGGAATTTCGCTTATATTTTTTTCTGTATAACCCTCTTCAACTAAAATAAAAGGAATTTTTGCATTTTGTGCTGATTGCGAATCTACTTCGCTGTCACCAACCATAATACTTTTATTAACACTTCCACCTATTATTTCTATCACGTTTGTTAAGTGACGAGGATCAGGTTTATTAAATTCAAAAGTATCGCAACCAGCAATATACTCAAAATATTTCGACAAATTAATTTTTTTTAATAGATCTATCGCAAGCTTTTCTTGCTTATTTGTACAGACACCCATTAATATCTGATTTGATTTCGCCCATTCTAAAAAATTAACCACTCCTTTAATTGGTTTACTTCCTTTATCAATATTTTTAGCATAGTAATCTATAAATTCTTTCACCATTTCTTTTTTCAATTTTTCATCTTTGATTTCGTCTCTAAATGTTCTTTGCATCATTATCCAAGCACCACGACCAGCAATATGTTTTATGTCTCCAAGACTTTTTTGTGGATAGCCAAATTTTTTCATAACATGGTTGTGAGCTCCCATTAAGTCTGGTGCTGTATCTACCAGAGTGCCATCAAGATCGAATAAAATTGTTAATTTTTGAGTCATTTTCAGCAAGTATTAAAAAGAAATATTTTGTGACTTATTACCATCATAATTCTAATGTAAAGAGAAATTTTTATGAAGACAAATTCTAAATTTAAAAAAGCAACTGCTTATAGAGCAAATCAAGAAAGATTGAGAAAAAAAGCTTTAAAGCTTGGTGTGAATTTAATCGCTCCGGAAACAATATTCTTATCTAAAGATACCAAATTTGGGAAAAACGTAACTATAAACCCTTATGTGGTAATTGGAAAAAAAGTAAAAATTGGTAGCAATGTAGAAATTTTGTCTTTTAGTCATATCGAGGGAGCTAAAATAGACAATAAAGTCATAATAGGTCCTTATTCAAGAATTAGAGAAGGAACACATTTAATGTCTGGTGTTAAAATTGGAAATTTTGTTGAAACAAAAAAATCTAAAATTAAATCTAAAGCAAAAGTAAACCATCTATCTTATATTGGTGACAGTGAGATTGGAAAAAATACCAATATAGGAGCTGGAACTATTACCTGTAATTATGATGGAGTTAAAAAAAATAAAACTATTATTTCTGATAATGTTTTTGTTGGATCAAATACATCTTTGGTTGCTCCAGTTAAAATTAAAAAAAAATCAATTATTGGTGCTGGCTCTGTAATCACAAGAGATGTAAAAGAAAATTCTTTGGCTCTGGAAAGGTCTGAACAGGAAGAAATAGAAAATTATAGGAACAAAAAATAATGTGCGGGATAATAGGTATAGCTAGTAATAAAAAAGTTTCTACCAACATTGTAAATGCCCTGAAAAAATTAGAGTACCGTGGTTATGACTCTGCAGGACTTGCTACAATTACAAATGGTGAAATTAATGAAAAAAAATGCTCTGGAAGAGTAGAAAAACTCGAAAAAATTTTATTTCAAAGTCCAAACGAAGGAAATTTAGGAATAGGACATGTAAGGTGGGCAACACATGGAGTTCCGAACGAAGTTAATGCCCATCCTCACTCAAGCGAGATTGTATCAGTAGTACATAACGGAATAATAGAAAATTCTGATAAGTTAAAGAAAGAATTTGAAAAATCTGGTACGACTTTTAAATCTCAAACTGATACTGAAGTAATTACAGTTCTTCTTACAGAAAAATTAAAAAAATTAGATCCATTAAAAGCAGTATTTGAAACTATAGACATGCTCAAAGGAAGTTTTGCTCTTGGAATAATATTTAAAAATCATAAGGAGTTTGTGATTGGCGCTAGACGCGGTAGCCCCTTAGCTGTTGGTTATTCAAATAATGAAAATTATTTAGGTTCTGACTCATATGCTTTAAAGTCTATGACAAACAAAATTTCATATTTAGATGACGGAGATGTATGTGTTTTATCTAAAGATGAAGTTAAATTTTATAATCACAATAAAGATAAAATTAATAAAGAAATTTTTACACTTTCTGAGGACAAAGCATCGGTTAGTAAGGGGAATTATAAAAATTTTATGATAAAAGAAATCTTTG
Source organism: uncultured Pelagibacteraceae bacterium (assembly GCA_902519465.1). Taxonomy (GTDB): domain Bacteria; phylum Pseudomonadota; class Alphaproteobacteria; order Pelagibacterales; family Pelagibacteraceae; genus Anoxypelagibacter. Next base: position 9,149 of record CABYJW010000013.1, on the reverse strand, counting down.
AACAACCTGTTACTGTCAAAACTTGTTTAAAAGAATATATTGATAAAATAAGAGAGGAAATAAATTTTTACAACCTTCCACTTGATCCAAAAGAAATAAATAAAATAGTATTGATTGGATGCGGAACTGCCTACCATTCTTGTTTAGTTGCTAAATATTGGTTTGAGGAATTTACATCTATAAATATCGAAGTTGATATAGCTTCAGAATTCAGATACAGAAAAGTTAGATTCGACAAGAAAGCTCTGTATATTTTTGTATCACAATCTGGCGAAACTGCTGATACCTATGCCGCTTTAGATTTATGTAAAAGGCAAAATGTTAAAACTTGTTCAGTTATAAATGTTGTTGAAAGCTCAATAGCAAGAAACTCAAATTGTGTTTTGCCAATTCACGCCGGACCAGAAATAGGAGTGGCTTCCACAAAAGCTTTTCTTGGTCAAATGTTAGTTTTATATTTACTCTCTTTAAAAATTTCAGAGGTTAGAAACGACATGCAAAATATTGAATATAAAAAGAAAATTTCTGAATTAAAAAAATTACCCACACTAATTAGTGAAGCATTAAAAGAAGAAGAAAAAATTCAATTAATTGCAAAAGATATTTGTGAGTCTAAAGGCTCTATGTTTTTAGGAAGAGGTTCCTCATTTCCAATTGCATTAGAAGGTGCACTAAAATTAAAAGAACTTTCATACTTACATGCCGAAGGCTATCCAGCTGGAGAAATGAAGCATGGTCCTTTAGCATTAATAGAAGACGGTTTACCGGTAGTTGTTATTGCACCAAAAGATAAATATTTTGAAAAGACTTTATCAAATATGCAAGAGGTTATAGCTAGAGGAGGCAAAGTGCTATTGTTAACTAACTCAGATGGAAAGGTAATAAGTGAAAACATTAGGTTTCAGATTAATTTGCCAGACTCTGACTTAACGCTAACACCTTTCATCTTTACTATTCCTCTTCAACTTCTTTCATATCATGTAGCTTTATTCAAAAAATGCGATATAGATAAGCCAAGAAACTTGGCCAAATCAGTTACAGTTGAATAAATTGTAATAATACTATAAATATCCACCTAGAGTTGAATATGAAAAAATGGACTTTAAATAGTTGGAAAAAGTTTCCAGTAAAACATTTGCCAGAGTACCGAGATCAAAAAGAACTTGATTTGGTTTTAAGCAAGGTAAAAAAATATCCTCCTTTAGTTTTTGCTGGCGAATCTCGATCACTTAAGAAAGCCTTAGCAGATGTTGTTAGAGGAAAAGCATTTCTATTGCAAGGAGGAGATTGTGCCGAAAGTTTTGCTGAGTTCCACCCGGATAATATCAGGGATACTTTCAAAATTATTTTACAAATGTCATTAGTATTAACTGCGTCTGCCTCTGTACCCGTTGTAAAAGTAGGAAGAATTGCTGGACAGTTTTCTAAACCACGAAGTGCCCCAACTGAAAAAAAAGAAGGAAAAGAATTACCCAGTTATTTAGGTGACAATATAAATGGAATGGAATTTACCGAGAAATCAAGACAACCAGATGCTAAAAGATTATTTAGAGCATATTCACAATCAGCTTCAACACTAAATTTATTAAGAGCATTTTCTCAAGGTGGATTTGCAGATTTAAGACAAGTGCATTTATGGAATTTAGGATTTATTAAAGATAAAACTAAAGGCAAATATAGAGAGATAGAAGATAAAATTAGTGATGCTTTAGCTTTTATGGAAGCGTGTGGAATTAACTCAGATAACAATAGAAGATTAAGAGCTGTAAATTTTTACACTTCGCATGAAGCATTACACTTACCGTTCGAACAAGCAATGACCAGAGTTGATTCAACCACAGGTGAATATCATGACACTTCTGCTCACTTTGTATGGATCGGAGATAGGACAAGACAATTAGATGGTGCTCATGTTGAATTTTGTAAAGGAATTAAAAATCCAATTGGTTTAAAGTGCGGACCAACATTAAAATCAGATGAACTGATTAAACTTTGCAATATTTTGAATCCCAACAATGAGCCTGGCAGAATGACATTAATTTCACGTTTCGGTGCAGATAATGTTGAAAAATATTTGCCAAAACTAATTAAATCAGTAAAAAAAGAGGGATTAAATGTAGTCTGGTCTTGTGACCCGATGCACGGAAATACTATAAAAGCAGCTACTGGTTTCAAAACAAGAACTTTTGACAGTGTTGTTAAAGAGGTTAAAAATTTCTTTGCAGTGAGTCAATCTGAAGGTAGTTATGCAGGTGGTTTACACATTGAAATGACAGGCCAAGATGTGACAGAATGTACTGGTGGAGCACAAAAAATATCTGAGAAAGATTTATCTAATAGATATAGAACCCACTGTGATCCGAGATTAAATGCAGACCAAGCTTTAGAATTAGCTTTCTTAATTTCAGAAGAAATAAAGAAAAACTCAAAAATTTCAAATAAAATTATTCAAGCCGCGTCTTAATAATTATTGTAATTATTAAGATCCGACCTTAAAAGAAAGGTAGGTATTAATTATGGATGTAAAAAAAAGAGCAGATATAATAACGAAATGGATCAATAGCTATTGTGACGAGTCGTCTTACAAACCAAAAGCATTAGTTATAGGCATTTCAGGAGGTATAGATTCTTCTGTAGTTAGCACCTTATGTGCAAGTACTGGACGTAAAACAATTGTGTTAACAATGCCAATTAAACAAATAAAGTCTCAGCATGATTTAAGCCTGACACATGCCAAATGGTTAAAAGACAAATATAAAAATGTAGAGCATCATTTGATTGAAATGGATAAAATTTTTAATTCATTTTCGGATGTTTTGAATAATTTTGACAATGAGCATGGTTATGCCAATTCAAGGGCAAGATTGAGAATGGCTACTTTATATCAAGTTGCTGCAGCTAATTCAGGATTAGTTGTTGGGACAGGGAATAAAGTAGAAGATTTTGGTGTTGGCTTTTATACTAAATATGGTGATGGTGGAGTAGACATTTCTCCAATAGCTGATTGTACAAAAACCCAAGTATGGGGACTTGGAAAATTCCTAGGTGTATCTGAAAAAATTATTAACTCAGAACCAACAGATGGACTATGGAATGATGGTAGAAATGATGTACAACAGCTTGGCATGACTTATGAGCAGCTTGAAAAAGCAATGATCGATAAAAACGATCAAAACTACAAAAAATATTTAGAGATAAGAAAGAAAAATTTACACAAAATGAACCCAATACCGGTATGTACATTTAATGAAGAATAATCAGCTTAATCTAACAAACACTATAACTGGTAAGAAAGAGATATTTGTTCCAATTAATCCAAAAAAAATTGGAATGTATGTTTGTGGCCCTACCGTTTATGATTTTCCACATGTAGGTAACGCAAGACCTTTAGTCGTGTTCGATGTTTTATATAGAGTATTATCTAAAATTTTTGGAAAAACTAATGTTACTTATGTGAGAAATTTAACTGATATAGATGATAAAATTATCGAAAGTTCAAAAAGTAAAAAAATATCAACAGAAGAACTTACCTATAAAATTACAAAAAGTTTTCATGAAGATTGTAGGTATTTAAATTGTTTAGAACCAAATTCAGAACCCAAAGCCACCGAACATATAAAAGGCATGATTACTATGACTGAAAATCTTTTAAAAAATAATCATGCTTATGAGAAAGATAACCATGTATATTTTTCAATAAGCTCATTCAAAAATTATGGCAAGTTATCAAAAAGAAATCCTGAAGAATTAGTTGCAGGTGCAAGAGTAGAAATTTCAAAATTAAAAAAACATCCTCTCGATTTTGTTCTTTGGAAACCATCGTCAACAGAAGATCCAGGCTGGGATTCTCCGTGGGGAAGGGGAAGACCGGGATGGCACTTAGAATGCTCAGTGATGAGTGAAAAATTTCTTGGAAAAAACTTTGATATACACGCAGGCGGATTAGATCTTATTTTTCCTCATCATGAAAATGAGATTGCACAATCATGTTGCGCAAATAAAACAGATAAATTCGCAAATTATTGGTTACATAACGGATATGTCACTTTCAATAAGGAAAAAATGTCAAAATCCTTAGGAAATATTATTACAATTGAAAAAATGAGAAAAACAATTAATGGTCAGGTTATCAGACTTGCTTTATTGAGTTCACACTATAAACAACCCTTAGACTGGAATGAAAATCTAATTAAGGAAAGTCAGAACACTCTTGACAAGTGGTATTCACAATTTGAAAAAACTAAAGAAGATTTTTTTAATCAAGATTTACTAAAACCACTATTAGAAGATATCAATACTCCTGGTTACATAGCAAAATTACATTCTTTGTATGATAAAGCATCAAAAGGAGACATTTCTTCAAAAAAACTTTTCCTTGCTGGATGCAAACTTATTGGGTTATTAGAAGAAGACTTAGAAATATGGAATAAATTTAAAAAAACAAGATCAAAAATTGATGAAAAAACTATCCAAAATAAAATTAACGATAGGGAGCAAGCTAGAAAAAAAGGTGATTATAAATTGGCAGATAGTATAAGAAAAGAACTCGAAAAAAGCGGGGTTATTATCAAAGATAAAGACAACAAAACTACTTGGAAATATAAATGACCAAAGAAAAAATATACATTTTCGATACTACATTAAGAGATGGGGCTCAAACAGAGGGCGTTTATTTTTCTATTGATGATAAAAATAAAATAGCTAATGCACTTGCTGAACTCGGCGTAGATTATTTAGAGGGAGGATGGCCTGGAGCCAATACACTTGATACAACTTTTTTTAATAAACCTCCAAAGTTAGGAAAAACTGTACTAACAGCTTTTGGTATGACAAAAAAAACTGGTAGAAGCGCACAGAATGATCCTGGACTATCTGCCATTTTAAACTCAAATACCCCAGCTGTTTGCTTGGTCGGTAAGTCATGGGATTTTCATGTTGAAAAAGCTTTAGGAATAACAAATAAAGAAAATCTGGAAAATATTAAGGATTCGTCAAAAATTTTTGTAAAAAATAAAAAAGAATTTATGTTCGATGCTGAACATTTTTTTGACGGTTATAAAAACAATCCCGAATACGCATTAAGTTGTATAAAAAGTGCATTTGACGAAGGAGCAAGGTGGATTGTTCTTTGCGACACAAATGGTGGAACGCTTCCACATGAAGTTGGAGAAATAGTTTTAAAAGTTTCTAAAAGTATTCCAGGAAAAAATCTAGGAATACATGCTCATAATGATACCGAAAATGCTGTAGCCAATTCTTTGACAGCAGTTTTATCAGGTGCTCGTCAAATTCAAGGAACAATCAATGGGTTAGGAGAAAGATGTGGTAACGCAAATTTAATTTCTTTAATCCCATCACTAGTTTTAAAGGAAAGTTTTGCAAAAAATTTTGAAATAGGTATTTCTAAAGATAAAATGAAAACATTAACAGAATGCTCAAGATTATTGGACGAAATACTGAATAGAAAATCTAATAGACACTCTGCTTACGTTGGGGCATCAGCCTTTGCACACAAAGGAGGTCTACATGTTTCTGCAGTAACAAAGGATCCTAAAACCTATGAACATATAAACCCCAATTTAGTGGGGAACTTTAGAAATATTGTTGTTTCAGACCAATCCGGAAAATCAAATATTATGTCTAGATTAGAAAAGTATGGGATCAAAATTAATAAAAGTGACCCAAAGATTCAAAATTTATTAAACGAGGTGAAAGACAGAGAATTTGCTGGCTATTCCTATGATGGTGCTGATGCATCATTTGAATTATTAGCGAGACGTTTGTTGGGCGAAATACCAAAATATCTAACTATTTCAAAATATGATGTTTCAGTGAAGAGAGATTCAAAGGATAAAATCAATTCTTTTGCCAAAGCACATATTATGGTCGATGGAAAAGAAATTATATGTGAGGGTTCAGGCAATGGACCAGTTAATGCTTTAGACAATGCAATACGGTCTAATGTCGACAAAGTGGGAAAATATTCCAAATATTTAAAAGATTTAAAACTGGTTGATTATAAAGTTAGAATATTAAATACAGGAACTAATGCAACAACACGTGTTTCAATAGAAAGCACAGATAAAGATGGAAAGAATTGGTTTACTATAGGAGTATCTCCAAATATTATAGACGCATCATTCAAAGCTTTAATAGATAGTCTAGATTACAAATTATATAAAGAAAAAGCACCAGCAAATGATTAATAAAACTGGTTTTGTTTTGGTAAAACCACAGTTACCAGAAAATATCGGATTTTCTGCAAGGTGTTTAAAAAATTTTGGTTTTTCCTCTTTAGATTTAGTAAATCCAAAAGAAAACTGGCCAAACAAAAAAGCAATTGCCACATCTGTCGGCGCTAAAGATATTCTTAAAAAAACGAAAGTATTTTCTAGCGTTGAAAAAGCAATAAATAAATATGATGTTGTTTATGCTTCTTCTACAAGAAAAAGAGATATTAATAAAAAACACCTTTCTTTTAATGAATTTATAAAAAGCATAAATAAAAATAAAAATAAAAAAATCGGTATTTTATTTGGACCTGAGGCATCAGGTTTATCCAATGAAGATATTGTTTACTGTAATTATATCTTTAAAATTCCGGTGAGTAAAAAGCTTGAGTCAATAAATCTATCTCATAGTTTAATTATAGTTTGTTACGAAATATTCAGAAATATTAAAAGAAATTACTTCAATAAAAATAAAAAGTTAGACAGTGTTATAAACAAAAAAAAACTCAATAACTTTTTGCATTTTGTAGAAAATCGTTTGGAAAGAAAAGGTTTTTTTCAACCTCCTGAAAAGAGGAAAACCATGCTAATTAATCTTCGCAATATTTTTGGTAGGACCGAATTAAGTAATAAAGAATTAAGGATTTTATCCAGTATTTTTAGCAAACTATAAGAACGATTGACAAATATCACATAAAGATTATAAACAATTTTTTTATGACAAAAAGAATAAGAGCAAAACATAAAGTTGATAGAAGATTGAAAGTAAATTTATGGGGAAAACCCAAAAGCCCTTTCAATACAAGAAATTATCCACCCGGACAACATGGTCAGAGTAAAAAAGGAAAACCTACAGATTATGGAGTACAGTTACACGCCAAACAAAAGCTTAAATCATACTATGGAAATATTAACGAAAGACAATTTAGAAATGTTTATAGGATTGCAATTAAAAAAAAGGGTAACACAACAGAAAATCTGGTTGGTATTTTAGAAAGAAGATTAGATACTGTAATTTATAGAGCAAAATTTGCACCGACAGTTTTTTCTGCAAGACAATTAATTAATCATGGACACTTTAGAGTAAACAAAAAAAAGGTTAATATTTCAAGCTATCTAGTTAAGGAAGAAGATTTAATTGAGGTAAAGGATAAATCTAAATCACTGACAATTATCGAGTCATCTTTAGCCAGCAAAGATAGAGACGTTCCAGAATATGTACAATTAGACACAAAAAATAAAACTGTCAAACTTGTAAGAATTCCAAAATTTGCTGACATTCCGTATCCTACTGTAATGGAACCTAAATTAGTGATTGAGTATTATTCAAGATAATAAAGACTTGCTCTCAAAAAGTTTTTTTAATTCACCTTTTTCAAACATTTCTTTTACAATATCACAGCCTCCAATAAATTCTCCCTTTACATATAGTTGGGGTATTGTTGGCCAATCGGTGTAATCTTTAATTCCTTGTCTCATCTCGTTGCTTTCTAAAACATTTACTCCTTGGAATTTCACCTGAAGATGTTTTAGAATATTTGTAACAGTCATTGAAAAACCACACTGTGGAGAGTCGGGTGTACCTTTCATAAAAAGAACTACACTATTTTCGTCAATCATAGTTTTAATTCTACTTTTTACTTCATCCATTTTTTTCCTCCGTAATAAGGGCTAGAGCATGTAATTCATTGCCCATTTTTCCTTTGAGAGCTTTATAAACCATTTTATGTTGTTCTATCTTTGATTTTCCTACAAAATTTTTTGAGATTATCTTTGCTTCGAAGTGGTTATTGTCGCCCATAGTATCTTTTAGTTCAAGTGTTGCATCGGGAAAGGCAGCTAAAATCATATCTGAGATTTCGTTTTTAGTTAACGGCATTGTAATTATTATACCATTGATTATTACAAATTTGAAGATCTTTAGTTTTGATTGAAAACAAACTCTCTATTTCAAATGTGTCATTTTGTACTTCAGCTATAGTTTCATAAAAAATATTATTTTTTTTAAGAAATAATTCAGCGTTTACAAGATTATTTTTAGAAACTTCAATTAAATATCTACCCTGATCTTCACCAAAAAAATATTCATAAAAGTTTTTAAGCTTCTTCGGCTTATTTATTTTTAATCCAAGACCCGATGAGATTGACATTTCAGCCAATGAAACAAGCATTCCTCCAGATGAAACGTCGTGAACAGATAATGCAATACCTTTTTTAATTAAATCAAGAACAGCTAAACCATTATTTTTCTCATTTAATAAATTTATCTCAGGCGGCGGTCCATCTTTCATTGAAAAATTTTCGTAAAGAAAAGCACTTTGCCCCAGATGTCCAATAGTTTTACCAACTACTATAATTAAATTGCCACTTTTTTTAGTTTTTATATTTGTAATTTTGTTTAGATCATTAATAATTCCAATACCTCCTATAACTGGTGTTGGATCTATACTTTTTGATTTGGTTTCGTTATAAAAAGAAACATTCCCTGAAACAACCGGAAAATTCAAAAATTCACAAGCCTCTTTAATACCGTTTATACAATCCACAAATTCTCCCATAACCTCAGGTTTTTCTGGACTTCCAAAGTTTAAACAATTTGTTATTGCCATTGGCTTTGCTCCTACTGAAATTAAATTTCTCCAATTTTCAGCAACTATTTGTTTTCCTCCAGTTTTTGGATCAGCTTTGCAATATAAAGCTGACGAGTCTACCGATATTGCTATAGCTTTATCTTTATTGTGAATCCTAACTACCGCAGAATCCCCTCCAGATTTTTGAATAGTATCACACATCACAGATTGATCATATTGATCAGTAATCCAATTTTTATTTGAGTGGTTTGGTGAAGATAAAATTTTTAACAGAGCATCATCAATTTTTATTTTTTTAAGATTATTTATTTCTATTTTTTCTTTTTTT
>CABYJW010000012.1 GCA_902519465.1 uncultured Pelagibacteraceae bacterium | reverse complement strand
ATTTTTCTCTATTATTTGATGTTTTAGTTGTTCCATTCACCTCAATATTATCAACAATAAAAAGGCTGGTGGTCGCAAAAACGTTTTGAGTTTTGCTAAAAAACAATATTATTAAAAATAAAATAAGAAATTTTTTCATTAAGTATTTAATTAACATTTTATTCATGAAAAAAACAAAAAATAGTTATAAAAAAAGTGGCGTAAATATTGAAAGAGCCGATAAATTAACGAGATATATTAAAAAAGTATCTGGAAGCGCCTTTAGAAAAAATTCCAACAGAAATAATATTGGAAATTTTGCATCTACCTTCGATTTAAGCTCTCAAAAAATAAAAGATCCGTTAATAGTTAGTAGTACCGATGGTGTAGGAACAAAAATAGAAGTTGCTAATATTTTAAAAAAGTTTGATACAATTGGAATTGATCTTGTAGCAATGTGCGTTAATGATTTAATTGTACAGGGTGCAAAGCCATTATTTTTTTTAGACTACATTGCGACAGGAAAACTGAAATTAAAACAAATGAAAAAGATAATAAATAGTATTATAAAAGGCTGCAAAATATCAAATTGTATACTTGTCGGAGGTGAAACTGCAGAAATGCCCGGAACATATGCAAAGAATAAATTTGATTTGGCAGGATTTTCTGTAGGTATAGTTTCAAAAAAAAAACTATTAAGTAAAAAAAAAGTTAAAAATAATGATGTAATATTAGCAATTCCATCCAGTGGTCTTCACTCAAATGGTTTTTCATTAGTAAGAAAAATTCTAAAAAAAAAAGGTCTAAATAATTTTTTAAGAAAACAATTGCTGCTCCCTACAAAGATTTATGTGAAAGAGATACTGAATCTTAATAAATATAATTTAATTCATTCATCAGCTAATATAACTGGAGGTGGAATTATTGAAAATATTCCAAGATCAATTCCAAAAGGCTATACAGCTAATATAGATTTATCTAAAATAAAAGTTCTAAAAATATTTAAATGGCTTAAGGCAAAAAATATAAGTGATTTGGAAATGCTTAGGACTTTTAATTGTGGAATTGGATTTTGTTTAATAACCGATAAAAAAAAAGAAAAAAAAATAAGAAAATTTTTTGATAAAAGATATCAACCATATAGAATTGGTTTTGTTAATAAATCATCAAAAAAAATTAATTTTATAAGAAAAATTAAATGGTAAAAAAAAAAGCATGCATTTTTATATCTGGATCTGGAACAAATTTAAGATCAATTATAAAAAATACTAGAGATTATAATTTTCCCATTAATATAAAACTTATCATATCAAATAAGAAAAATGCTAAAGGAATTGGTTATGCTAAGAAGTATTCGATTCCTTATAAAATAATTTCTAACAAAAAACAAGAATTTGAACAGAGCGCTATTAAGTATGTCAATTCAAAAAAAATTGAGCTAATTTGTTTAGCAGGTTTTATGAGAATACTATCTAAAAATTTTATTAGAAATTATAAAGGTAAAATTTTAAATATTCATCCTTCTCTTTTACCAAAGTTTAAAGGCTTGGATACTTTTAGAAGAGTTTTGAAATCAAAAGAAAAATTCACTGGTTGTACAGTTCATTTTGTGGACGAAAAATTAGATAATGGTAAAATTGTTTTAAAAAAAAGGATAAGTATAGATAAAAGTTTTAATGAGAAAAAACTTAAACGCAATGTTCAAGTTGAAGAATATAAAGCTTACTCAGAAGCAATAAGAAAAATATATAGATCTAGTTAAAAAAAAATTGTATCTCTTTTTTTGCATTATCCCCTGAATCTGAACCGTGAACAGAATTTTTATCAATTGAAATGCCGAATTCTTTTCTAATTGTGCCATCATCTGCTTGTTCAGGATCTGTTGCTCCCATTATTTTTCTATTTACAGCAATAGCGTTTTCACCTTCTAAAATCATTACAACTATTGGACCAGACGACAAATAGTTACATAATTTGTCATAAAAGGGCTTTGTTTGATGAACCTTGTAAAACTCTGCAGCTTCTTCTCTTGTGATTTGTATTTTTTTTTGATTTTTTATAATTAATTTATTTTCTAAAATTTTTTCTTTTATTTTTTCTGCTAGATTTCTTTCTACTGCGTCTGGTTTTATTATTGAAAGGGTTTGTTCAATGTTACTCATAATTCTCTTCAACAAGTTGGTTTAACAACCTGACGCCAAATCCTGTAGCACCACCTGAATTTAATGCTCCACCGTATTTTGAAAAAGCCATACCAGCAATATCTAAATGTGCCCAAGGAGTTTTGTTTAAAATAAATCGTTGTAAAAATTGAGCTGCTGTTGTTGATCCTGCGCCCCCGACATAATTTATATTTTGGACATCAGCATTTTTAGAATTCATAAGTTTATCATAGTTTTTGTGGAGAGGCATTCTCCAGACTTTTTCTTCAACTTTTTCACCTGCATTAAAAATTTGTTTAGATAATTTGTCATCATTTGAAAATAAACCTGCATATTCTGATCCTAAGCAAACAATGATTGCACCTGTCAAAGTTGCTAAATCAACAATAAACTTTGGTTTAAATTTCTTTTCAGTAAATGTTAGTGCATCTGCTAAAACCAATCTGCCCTCAGCATCTGTATTTAAAATTTCTATTGTTTTACCACTATAAGATTTTACAATATCTCCAGGTCTTTGTGCATTACCACTAACCATATTCTCTACAAGACCTACAACACCTACCACATTAATTTTTGCTTTTCTTAGAGCAAAATTTTTCATCAAACCTACTACAGTTGCTGATCCAGCCATATCATATGTCATATCCTCCATAAATCTTGCTGGCTTTAAAGAATATCCGCCCGTGTCAAAAGTAACTCCTTTTCCAACAAATGCTAAAGGCTTAGAATTATTTTTTGCACCGTTCCATTCCATTGTTACAAGATACGACCCCCTGCTACTTCCCATTCCTACTCCAAGTAAAGAGTGCATACCTAGTTTTTTTAGTTTTTTTTCATCATATATATTAACTTTTAAACCATCTTTTCTCAGAAAACTTAGTCTTCTTGCATATTCGTCAGGATGTAAAATATTTCCTGGTTCAGAAACTAAATCTCTTGCAAAAAAAGTTCCTTCTTCTAAAGCTCTAAACTTTAATTGATTTTCAATTGAAGGCTTGTTTTTATCTCCTGTTATATTTATAGAAATAATTCTTGTATCTTTTTTTGATTTATACTTTTTAAATTCATAAGATTTTAATTTTAAACCATGAAGAAAATATCCTAAAAAGTTATCCTGTTTACCTAGTATGGTGTCAGAAATTATAAAGTATTCGTTATTCTTCCCGTGGTTTATTTTTTTATAAAACTCAGCTCCTAAATTTTCTATATCTGCAGTTTTCAAATTATTTTTGATTGATACTAGTACTATTTTTTTTTTAGAATTCACTTCGAAAACATATAAATTTTTTTTAAAGTCGATTGTTTTTGTTAAATCATTGATATAAGAAAACTCATTATCAGAAACGTATTTTTTTAGCCCTATAGTTTTATATTTTTCATCACAAAATAAGACTAAGTTCGATGATATTTTGCTAATTGTTTTTTTTGAATAATTTAATTTAATAGGCATATTTTTTAATAAGTTTTAATTGAGCTTATCATTGAGTACGAAAAACGTAAATTTTAGCTTTTATAGTGGAATTATCTGAAAAATTTGTCATTTGGTCAACTCAAGATTGAAATTTATTTAAACTTGCTTTAATTATATACAAAAACATTAATAATGTTGAGTAATAAAATTTATAAACACTTTTTTATTGAACTAAGCAGATACTTTTTCTTAGTATTATTCACCTTTAGCATCATAGTTTGGGCAGTACAGGCGGTCAATTTTTTGGATTTAATAGTCGAAGATGGACATGGTGTCACTGTTTACCTTAATTACTCACTTTTGAATATTCCAAAAATTTTAACTAAATTTGTACCATTATCCTTTTTAATAGCCTTATTTTTAACAATTCTAAAATTTGAGAGTGAAAGTGAGTTTTTAATACTTTGGACATCCGGATTAAATAAAATGACAATTGTTAACTTTTTTTTTAAAGTTTCAATTTTAGTAACAATCTTACAACTATTATTTTCCTCATTAATAAACCCCAAATTTTTAAATCAATCTAGGTCATTAATCAAATCTTCAAATTTAGATTATGTTTCCGCAATGATAAAATCTAAACAATTTAATGATACGATCGATGGACTAACAATTTATGTAGAAGAAAAAAAACCTAATGGGGTTCTCAAAAATATTTTTATTAGAGACGATGGGAGTGTATTAAAAAGTTTAGAAAATTCTAAAGACTCAAACAATGTAACTATTTATGCAAAAGAAGGTAAAATAGAAGAAGGATCATTAGGAAGCTATTTGGCATTAAGAAATGGTACTATCCAAAAAGAAAATGCTAAAAATGAAATTGTGTCTATCAATTTTATTAAAACAAATATGCAAATGAAAGATTTGAAAACAAAATCAATTATAATGCCTAAAATTCAAGAAACATCATCAAAAATTTTGATTGAGTGTATAACTACAAAAAATAAAAATATTGATATTTTAAATTGTCCTAAAACAGAATCTAAAGTAGATACTTTGGCAGAAATAAACAGACGATTTGGTATGCCTCTATACATCCCGGCGATAAGTTTGATTTTGTCATTTTTGCTTATTTCACGAAACGAAAGTAAAAGAAAAAATTTATATAAATACTTTTATTTTGGATTATCTTTTTTAATTTTAGTTGTAGCTGAAATTTTGGTTAGATATTCTGGGAAATCCTATTTTTATAGTTATCTATATTATTTTATACCCTTAATTAGTATTCCTTTTTTTTACTATTTATTATTTAGACAGTTTTATAATGAAAATTTACTTAAATAATTATGAATAATTCGATTATAAATACATATTTAGTTGGTCAGTTCTTGAAAACATTTCTAAATGTTGTTCTAATTTTTTGTTGTCTAGGCCTCATAATGAATTTATTTGAGGAGATCAATTTTTTTAAAAACTACAATGTTGGAATTTTGATGCCTGTGGCTTTATCATTAATGGTAATACCAAGTATCATTATAAATTTACTTCCGTTTATTCTTTTCATTTCCTCAATGGTTGTGTTTATTAAACTAAAAGATAATAGAGACATAATCGCACTTAAAACATTTGGATTTTCAAATATCAATTTTTTAATATTATTTTCTATTGCATCTATATTTATTTCTATTGTAGTTTTATTGGTTTTGAACCCTCTTACATCCTCAACAGTTAAATACTATGAGGATATAAAAGGAAGATACGATTTAGATAAGTCTCACCTTGCATCTATTAACTCGAACGGGATTTGGATAAGAGAAAAAGATGGTGAATTCATAAATATTATAAAGTCCCAGAGGCTTGAGGGCGATAGATTAATTAACGTTTCAATTTATAAATTTAATGAGGACTATATTTTGTATTCAAGACTTGAGGCAACGGAGGCTAAAATATCTGAGAATCCGTGGATTTTACAAAATGGTAGAAAAATTAATTTTGATAACGAAAAAAAAATTGATGAATTTTTGACTTATGAGTTTATTTCAACTTTTAACGTTGATAAATTAAATTCAATTTATTCAAATTTGGACACCATTTCATTTTTTAATTTAATTACAAATATGGAGAGCCTTATAAACAAAGGATATAATCCGATGTTGCTGATTGAAAAAAAGCATTTTTATTTATCCCTACCATTTTTCCTAATTTTGATGGTATGTTTAGCATCAATGTTTACTTTAAATTCTAATGAAAGACGACAAAATACTTATTACATATTACTTTCTATATTATTGTGCGTAGTGATATTCTATTTTAAAAATTTTTCAACTGCTCTGGGAACTACAGAAAAAATACCAATGATAGTATCTGTGTGGTCACCAGTAATAATTCTCACATTATTTTGTACTGTAGGAGTAATGCAAATAAATGATAAGTAGATTAATAAAATATATTATTACGATTACACTATTTATAATAATGAATATGCAAAATAGTTTCTCTGAGGAATTATTTATAAATGCGTCTACAGTCGAAATTGATAAGACAGGAAAAATTGTTTACGCAAAAGGTAACGTTGAGATTTACGATAAGAATAAAAATACAATTTTTTCTGACATTGCTGAGTACGATAAAGTCAAAGGTATTGTTAAAACTGTTGGAACTACCAAGATTTTAACTTCTGAAAAATATGAAGTCACTGGAGCAGATATGACTTATGATGACAATAAAAAATTAATTTATTCCCAAAATTCTACAATTATAACTGATCCAAACCAAAATAAAATAACTGTTGATATGTTTAATTACCTTACTTTAAAAAAAATGTTTTTTTCAAAAGGGGATATTGAGGTGCTTGATAACAGAGAAAATAAATATCTTTTTAGTGAGATTTATATAGATGAGGTAAAAAATAAAATAGTTGGAAGTGATATAAAGTCCTATTTTAACGAGAACACATTTAAGGAAGATGAAAGAAATGATCCAAGATTTTTTGCAAATAGTGCGGTGATAACTAAAGAAAATACAGTTTTTGAAAAAGGGGTATTCACTTCATGTAAAATTCGAGACGACAACAAATGTCCACCATGGGCGATAAGAGCAGAAAGCATTAAACATAATGCTGCAAAGAAAACTATTTATTATGAAAATGCAGTAATGAAGATATATGATTTTCCTGTTTTCTATTTTCCTAAATTTTTTCACCCTGATCCAACTGTTAAAAGACAGTCTGGCTTTTTGATACCAAGATTTACTGATAGTTCGATGGTTGGGTTTGGTTCAGCTATTCCATATTTCTGGGCAATCTCTGATGATAAAGACATAACGATAACACCAAAACTTTATGCAAATGAAAACCTAATTTTGTTTAATGAATACAGACAGGCATTTGAAAAATCAAATTTAATTGTAGACTCAAGTTATACAGAAGGTTACAAAAAAACAGACGATATAAAAATGCCTGGATCAAGATCTCACTTTTTTGCAAAATATAGTGCAGATTTTTCTGATGATGAATACTTTAGTGATTTAGAGATTAACATTCAAAAAGTATCTAATCCAACATATCTAGAAGTACACGATATAAATACAGAGCTTGTCGATAGTTCTAATAATATTTTGAACTCAAATATCAATTACGAATTTCAAGATGACACGAATTATCTTGGTCTTTCAGCAAGTATATTCGAAGACTTAAAAAAAACCGATAGGTCAAGATATGAGTATTTTTTACCAAGCATTTCATTTGAAAGAAATATATATAACAACAAGGAGCTAGGTCTTATCAATTTACTAAGTAATGCATATGTAAAGAATGTTGAGGTAGACCAAACCACTAAAATGTTGGTTAATGATTTTAATTGGAAATCAAAGCCTCTTTCAAACATCAGGGGTATAAAAAGCGAGTTTGAGGGATTATTGAAAATTGTAAATTATGAGGCAGATGCTGACACGCATAAAACAGAAGGATTTAATTCCGAGGCATCAAGTGCGCTTGCTTATAATACCAGTCTACCATTAACTAAAAAAAGCAAAAATAACAATTTAGTCAACTTTTTTACTCCTAAAGTATCTTTTAGATACGCACCAGGTCATATGAGAAATATTAAAGGCGATGATACTAAACTTACTTATTCAAATTTATTTTCGTTAAACAAAAATTCACAAATAGATGTGATTGAGAAAGGAACTAGTATTGCATTAGGATTTGAATTTTCAGGTAATAAGCTTAATGAAAATAATATTCCAGGAAATGAAAATTATTCTTTTGCAATCGGTCAGACTTATAATTTAGATAAAAATAATGATATTCCAATTAGAAGTTCATTGAACGATCAAACCTCAGATATTGTGGGTGAGGGTTTCATAAGATTGAGTGATAATTTTAATCTCAATAATGAATTTTCTATAGATCAGAATTTAAACGAAATAAATTATAATGAGTTTGGAGCAAACTTAATAACTGAAAGTTTAAATTTTAATTTAAAATATTTAGAGGAAAATAATCATATTGGAAGCGCAAACTACATAAAATCTGATTTAAAGATAGAACTGAATGAATTTAGTGAAATGAATTTCGACTTTAGAAGAAATCTAGAAACAGATTCTACAGAGTTTTATAGTTTGGCTTATAATTACTTAAACGATTGTTTAAGAGCGGGAGTTGTGTTTAGAAGAAAGTTTTATGAAGATAGAGATATTGAACACTCAGACTCTCTAATGTTTAAAATTTCATTGATACCACTTGGTGATGCATTTGCTCCAGCTATTAAATAAAAAAAGAACCTTATTTATTTTAGTATTTCTATTTATATTTTATTTTATAAAAGTAAATTCGAATATAAATAATTCAGTTATTATATCTGTAGGAAATCAACCAATTACATATTTAGATTTAATTAAGGAGATGAGGCTAATTTCTTTTTTAAACAATATTAAGCTTGATGAATCAAACAAAGAAACAGTTAAATCTGTTGCTGTTCAGGGATTAATTACTAGAAAAATAAAAGAGATCGAGATAGATAAATTTAAAATTAATGAATTTAATAAAGCAGACTTAGAGAGTTTGATTAGGAGAACTTCACAAAAACTTGGTACCACAGAAAAAGGGTTAGAAAAAATTCTATTACAAAAAAATTTAAGTATAAATAATCTACAAGAAAGGTTTAAAATTGATCTTAAATGGAATACTTTAATCTTCCAATTATATAAAAATAAAGTTGTTCTAAACACAAATGAAATGGAAAATAAAATTAGATATGAAATGGAGAATGTAAAAGAAAGAAGACTATTTTTATTATCAGAAATTGAAATTAATCGTACTCAAAATAGTGATGCAACCACTTTAGACAATATTTTTAAAAATATTGAAGTTGAAGGTTTTGAGAATACAGCTAAAAAATTTAGTATTTCCAATTCAGCTCAGTATGGGGGTAATATTGGTTGGATTAATGAAAACAATTTATCAAAAAAGATTTACGAAAATATTAAATTTCTTAAAACTGAAGAAATAAGTAAGCCTATTTATTTAAATGATACAATTGTGATAATAAAAAAGACAGGTGAAAGAGTTTATGAAAAGAATATTGAAAAAATTAAAGATAAAATTGTAAGAGAAGAAAAAGAAAAAAAGTTGCAAATGTTTTCGAAAGCACACTATTCAAAATTAGAAAAAACAATTCAAATTAGTTTTTTATGAAAAAAGTAGTTGCAATAGTGGCTGGAGATCCTGAAAGTATCAGCTCAGAGTTAATTGCTAAGGCATGGAAAAAAAAACAAAAATATAAAAATATTAATATTTTTATAATTGGTAATTTTAATTTAATTAAAAAACAATTAAGTATCTTAAATATAAAAACTAATATAAAGAAAAGTCTAAATTTAGATTATGAAAATTTACGTAAAAGTTTATTTGTTTATGATGTACCTCTAAATTTTAAAACCCCTTTTAGAATAAATAATAAATCTAAAGCAAAATATGTAATAAAATGTTTTGAGATAGCAATTAAACTTTCCAAATTGAAAAAAATTCAAGGATTTATAAATTGTCCTGTAAATAAGAAAGATATTTTTAAATCAAACCATGGTGTTACTGAGTTTTTAGCAAGAAAATCAAATATTTTAGGCAAAGAAGCTATGATTATTTTTAATAAGAAATTATCAGTTTCTCCGATAACAACTCATATCAAAATAAAACAAGTTTCCAAAAGTTTAACAAAGAAAATTATCTATGAAAAAGTTAAAACTATAAATGAATTTTACAAAGATAAATTTAGATTCAAACCAAAAATTGGTATTCTAGGTTTGAATCCGCATAACTATGAATTAAGAAATAATTCTGAAGAAAAAAAAACTATTTTACCAGCTATAAAAAAATTACAAAAAAAAGGTATAAAAGTTAAAGGACCGCTATCTGGGGATACTGCTTTTCTTAAAAGAAAAAACTTTCATATTTTAGTTGGAATGTATCATGATCAGGTATTATCACCATATAAAACCATATATAATTTTAATGCAATAAATATAACTGCCGGTCTTCCATATGTAAGAGTGTCGCCTGACCATGGTACTGGCGAAGATATAATTAAAAAAAATCTTGCAAATCCCATGAGTCTAATTGAGTCAATTAAATTTTTTAATCAATTTAATGTTTAAGTTAAAAAAATCACTTGGACAAAATTTTTTAATTGATAAAAATATAATAAATAAAATTCTATCCATTGAAAATTTAAAAAATCAAAACATTATAGAAATTGGTCCTGGATCAGGAAACCTTACAAAATTGATAATACAAAAAGAAATAAAAAAAATTTTAGCTATTGAAAAAGATGAAAGATTTTATGAATTACTAAAAAAAGAATTTATAAATAATAAAAAAATTCATATTGATAACATGGATATTTTAAAAAAGGATTTGAATAAGATAGATTTAAAAAACGTTATAGTTTTTGGTAATTTGCCCTATAATATTTCCACTCAAATTTTAGTAAATTTTATTAGTATTAAAAAATGGCCTCCTTTTTATAAAAAAATTATTTTTATGTTCCAAAAAGAAGTAGCAGATAGAATATTGGCAAAATCTAAAGATAGGCAGTACGGAAGATTGGCTATATTAGTAAATTACCGTCTTGAAATTATTGAAAGTTTTAATATCTCAAAAAATTGTTTCTTTCCAATACCAGCTGTTGATTCAAAAATAATTGTATTCACACCAAAGTTAAATATTAAATATGATATCAGAAGCATTAAAAATTTGGAATATTTGACAAATATTTTTTTTAGTGGAAAAAGAAAAATGATTAATAAACCATTAAAAAAAATATTCAAAAATTACATATCAGTCGCTAAAAAACTTAAAATTGATCTAAATATGAGGCCTTCTGATTTGTCGTTTGACGAATACTATAGATTGGCTGAATATTTTGAGAGTAAATAGTCTTAGCAATTAGTTATTAAGACGTTCTTTAATTATCTTTAATATCTTGTTAAAACAGTTCTCAACATTGTCATTTGTTATAACATGATCATACTCATTTGCGTGCTTTATATCTTGTGAATATGCCAAAACCCTTTTTTTAATCGACTCTTTTCCATCCTGATTTCTTGCTACAAGTCTTTTCTCCAACTCTTCCTTGCTAGGTGGTAATATAAAAATTTTAAGAAGATTTAACTCTTTAAAACCACTAAGTTGTTTTGCTCCTTTCCAATCAATATCAAATAACACATTAAAATTTTTTTTTATAATTTCATCAACTGAATTTTTTGAAGTACCATAATAGTTTCCAAATATATTAGAATGTTCATAAAAAGCCTCTTTTTTTAATAAGATTTTAAATTCTTCTTCAGAAACAAAATGATAATCGACACCGTCTACCTCGTTGGGCCTGGCTTTTCTTGTCGTATGTGAGACTGATATTCTAAAGGTGCTATCTAGCTGTTGAATTTTTTTTGAAAGTGTTGTTTTACCCGCGCCAGATGGGGAAGATAAAACAAGCATAAGAGGTTTACTGCTTATATTATTCATCCTCAAAAAATTAAATTTTATTTAGATTTGGACTCGATAAACTTAATTGCATCACCAACAGTTAAAATTTTCTCAGCTTCGTTATCAGAAATTTCTGACCCAAATTCTTCTTCGAATGCCATTACTAATTCTACTGTATCTAAACTATCTGCTCCAAGGTCATCAATAAAACTTGCTTCGTCTGTTACCTTATCCTCCTCTACTCCGAGGTGATCTACTACTATTTTTTTGACTGTTGCAGCTACATCTTTTGACATTTAATTCCTTTTGTTTGAATTTATTTAAATTTGTTAATAAAATTATTTTTTTTCTTTGTCAAGCCATATACATACCACCATTAACATGTATTGTTTCTCCAGTCACATAAGAGGTGCTTTCAGATGATAAAAAAGCTACACAATTAGATACATCATCTCCATTGCCTAATCTTGCCATTGGAATTCTTGAAGTAAGCTGATCTTTTACTTTTTCTGATAAATTATTAGTCATATCTGAAACGATAAAACCAGGTGAAACACAATTAACAGTTATATTTTTTTTTGCATACTCAATAGCAAGACTTTTAGACATACCAATGATTCCAGCTTTTGATGCTGAATAGTTCGACTGACCTAAATTTCCACTATGACCAACAATTGAAGTTATATTTACAATTCTACCAAATTTATTTTTTAGCATTTTTTTTATTGCATATTTTGACAATAAAAAGGTTGAAGTTAAATTTACATCAATTACTTTTTTCCATTCATCATCTTTCATTCTTAAAGATAAATTGTCTACATTCACCCCTGCATTATTTACGAGTATGTCCAAACCGCCTAGTTCGTTAGATGCATTTTCGATAAATTCTTCAATTTTAGAATGATTAGAAATATCAAATTTTTTAACTTTTAAACCTGAATGCTCTTTCTCTAGTAAATTTAATTTTTCGTTTTTTGTGCCTGTTCCCAGCACATCTCCATTTAAAGAAATAAATTTTTTTATAAGAGATCCACCGATTCCACCTGTTGCACCAGTTATTATGATTTTTTTATTTTTAAAGTTAATCATTTTAAATTTTGTATCTCATCAATAGTATTTAAACTTTTAGACAAAACTTTGTCGTTAATTCTTTTTACCAACCCTGAAAGGACTTTACCTGGTCCTATTTCAATAAATTCCATCACTCCATTATTTATCATATATTCAATACTTTCTCTCCATCTAACCTTAGAAAATATTTGCTCAACAAGAAGCTTCTTAATATCATCTGAGTTTTTTGTTGCTTTTGCGGTAACATTGCTTACTATTTGTACTCTTGGATTATTAAAATTTGTTTCAAATATATTTTTTTCCATTTTCTTAGCCGCTGGTTTCATAAGAGAGCAATGAAATGGTGCACTCACAGGAAGAGGAATAGATTTTTTTTTATTATTTTTTAAATTTTTGCTAATTTCATCAATCGCAGATTTGTCTCCACTTAAGATTATTTGAGAATAAGAATTGTCATTTGCAACCTCACATACACCTTTGTCACTTTTTATTTCCTCTATAAATTTATTAATTTCTTTAAGGTCTAAACCCATTACTGCTATCATTGATCCTTTGCCACTTGGTACTGCTTCCTGCATTAATTTTCCTCTTTGATGTAATAATAAAACTGCATCGGTAAATGATAATGATCCAGATGCTACAAGAGCACTATATTCACCAAGAGAATGACCAGCATAAAAAGTAATATCTTTTTTTAAATCTACATTAAATTCCTCAGTAATTAATTTAAATATTGAATAACTTATTGTTAGTATTGCTGGTTGAGTATTTTTTGTAAGTTTTAAATCTGACTCGGGACCATCAAGAATAATCTTAGAAATTGAATAATTAAGTTTTGTATCTGCCTCTCTAAAAACTTTTTTTACAAGATCAAACTTTTTGTAAAGTTCGTTACCCATGCCTACTGATTGAGAACCTTGACCGGGAAATATTAGAGCTTTCATTTTATTCTTTTGTGATTAAACACTATTATTACTATTGTATAAACAAATTTTAAATAGTATAAGTCCGTTTTTAAAAGTTTTATATATTGAGAAATGGCATTTTACGAGCATACATTCATTGGAAAGCAAGATCTTTCAAATAAAGAGGTTGAAAACCTAATAACTAAATACTCAGAATTAATAAACAAAACTGGTAAAATCCTCAAAACAGAAAAGTGGGGGTTACTTAATTTAGCTACTAAAATTAATAAGAATAAAAAAGGAATTTTTGTACACTTTAAATTCGAAAGTGAAGAGGAGGATTCAATCAAACTTGTAGAAAAAAAACTTTCAATAGATAATGATATTATAAGGTATTTAACTGTAAAATATAATAAATTAGATTTAACAAAAGAATATTTTCAGATAGAGAAAAGTGAATGAGAAGAGATAAAAAAAAGCAAAGAAAAGGCAGTGGTTTTAGCAACAAATTAAGTCTTTTTCAAAAACCTGAAATGAGATTTAAAAAGAATTGTCCTTTATCAGTAAAAAATGGACCTGCAGTAGATTATAAAAATATTAAACTCATAAAAAGGTATATTTCGGACACTGGAAAAATCCTTCCCTCAAGAATAACTTCTGTTTCTCAGAATAAGCAAAGAGAGCTGTCTCTTGCTATTAAAAGAGCAAAAATACTTGGACTGGTATAAATGCAAATTATATTATTAGAGGATATTAGAAATTTAGGTAAAACTGGTGAAGTTGTTGATGTTAAAGATGGATATGGAAGAAATTTTCTACTTAAATTAGGCAAAGCCTTAAGAGCTGATAAAAATAATATAGATTTTGTAAATAAGAAGAAAGACGAAATTAACAAAAAAAACATAGAATTAAAGAAATCAGCTAAAAAAATACTAGAAAAAATTAAAAATAAAAAATTAGTTTTTAAAAAAGAGACTAAAGAAAACGGAGATTTGTTCGCAACTATTAAACCGAAAGAAATATCAAAATACTTTATCGACAACTTTAAAGAAACAATTCATCCCTCACAATTAGATTTGAAAAAGGAAATAAATAAAATAGGAAAGTTCTCTCTTACGATAAACTTACACTCTGATCTTGTAGCTGAATTACATGTATTAGTTGAAAAAAAAGATTCAAAATAATAACTTACTTTCTCCACAATATAAAAAAAAAGTTGATAACTTTTATATTTTAATCCCACCCCTTTAATGTAAGTTGCAATCAATGGAAGGTTTAAAACCTAGTAATAATATAAATGACGGTAAAACGTTACCTTCAAATTTAGAGGCAGAACAAGCTTTAATTGGATCAATATTAGTTAATAACGATATAATTGATGAGATTTCTAATATTGTAAATCGTAATGAATTTTATGATCCGATACACGTAAAAATTTATAGTCTTATTGAAAATTTACATAACAAAGGAATGATTGCAAATCCTATTACACTTAAAAATTCATTACAAAAAGAGGCAGGACTTTCAGATATTGGGGGTACAGAATATTTGGTTAAATTAACAAGATTTTCATCATCAGTTAAGCAGTCCATAGACTACGCAAAAATAATTCATGAAAAATTTGTTAGACGAGAACTTGTAAAGATTTCTCATACATTAAATGACGACTCATTAGATGATGCAACAGAAAAATCAGGCGAGGTCATTATTCAAGATACCGAAAAATCTTTATTTGATTTAGCTGAAAGAGGTACTTTCAATCAATCTTTTTTGAAATTTAATCAGGCACTCGATCAAACCATAGAAATGGCAACCAATGCTATGAAAAA
Organism: uncultured Pelagibacteraceae bacterium; assembly: GCA_902519465.1. GTDB lineage: Bacteria > Pseudomonadota > Alphaproteobacteria > Pelagibacterales > Pelagibacteraceae > Anoxypelagibacter. Next base: position 16,506 of record CABYJW010000012.1, on the reverse strand, counting down.
TGATAAAGGAATTGTTGGGATACCAACAGGTCTTACTGATTTAGATGATAGACTCGGTGGTCTTCATAAGTCTGATTTAGTAATAATTGCAGGAAGGCCTTCAATGGGCAAAACTGCTTTAGCAACAAATATTGCATATTACGCGTCAAAAAAAATATCCAATGATAATAAAAAATCATCAGTTGCTTTTTTTTCACTTGAAATGTCCTCTGAGCAACTTTCAACAAGAATTTTATCAGAACAGTCAAAAATTAAATCAAATGATATAAGGAGAGGAAAAGTTTCTGAAGAGGAATTTAATAGATTAATTGAAACTTCTAGGAGTATACACGAACTTCCGTTATATATTGATGAAACACCCGCGATTACAATTTCAGCATTATCAAATAGGGCAAGAAGAATTAAAAGGCTTTTTGGATTGGATTTAATAGTTGTTGATTATATTCAACTAATGACAACAGGAAATAAAAGATTTGACGGTAGGGTGCAGGAAATATCTGAAATTACACAAGGTTTAAAAGCTCTTGCTAAAGAACTTGGGGTTCCTGTGCTTGCACTATCACAGCTTTCTAGAGCTGTTGAACAAAGAGATGACAAAAAACCTCAACTTTCTGACTTAAGAGAGTCTGGTTCAATAGAGCAAGACGCTGACGTTGTAATGTTTGTTTTTAGAGAGGAATATTATCTAATGAGCAAAGAACCTAAAATGGGAACTATTGAACATGGTGAGTGGCAATCTAAAATGAATGAAATTATAGGTCAGGCAGACATTATAATAGGCAAACAAAGGCACGGCCCTACAGGAAATGTAAAGGTAGAGTTTGAAGGTATTTATACTAAGTTCAAGGATGCCTCGAAAACTGGGTAAAAATATTCAATTTTAAATTATCTATATTTAAGTTATATCTTATTAAGTGATCGTTTCTAAATTTTACAAAAATACTGTTATTGATAATCCGCGTTCAACTCTGGCTATATTATTAATTATTTTATTAATTTTTGGTTATTTTACTAAATTTTTTCAGTTAGATGCATCATCAGATACTTTGCTTCTAGAAAATGACCCAGACTTAAAATACTTAAGAGAGGTAAACAAAAAATATGGTTCGAAAGATTTTTTAGTTTTAACTTACACTCATTCGCCTGATGAAGATTTAAATTTCAAATCTGAAGCTACCATAAAAAATCTTAAACTTTTAAAAAACTCTTTAGAAAATCTTGAATGGGTAGATAATGTAGTAACAATTCTTGATGTTCCACTACTTAAAAATAATGATGATCCATTAGCTGAAAGAATTAAAAATTTTAAAACTTTATCGAGTTTGGACGTCGATTTTAGTAGGGGTTTTGATGAAATAATAAATAGCCCCATATATAAAGAATTTGTAATAAGTAATGACGGAAAAACAAGTGGGATTTTGGTTTATATAAAAACTGACAAAAAATTAGCAAAATTAGTTGAAACAAAAAATAATTATTTAGAAAGAAAATCGAAAAGAGAATTTTCATCTGAGGAGAGAAATTCCTATAAAATTTTTTTGAAAGAATACGATTCTTATAAAAAAATATATAATAAAAAAAATCACAGTAATATCAATCAAATAAGAAAAATTATTTTAGATCACCCTTCACCTGGTAAAATTGAAAAAAGTTCAGAAGATTTATATCCTTTAATTCATCTTGGTGGAATTCCAATGATAGCTGATGACATGATGACATTTATTAAAAATGATATTGTGGTTTTTGGGGCAGGTGTGTTCCTATTTATTATTGCAACACTTTGGTTTGTCTTCAGGAGTTTGGTTTGGGTATTCGTACCATTGCTTAGTTGTTTTTTTTCAGTTTTGATTATGATTGGTTTTTTAGGTTTTGTTGGATGGAAAGTAACAGTTATTTCTTCAAATTTTATTGCTTTGATGCTGATTTTAACAATGGCAATGAACATACATATGAGTGTTAGATATCTTCAGTTTAGAAAAGACAATCCTGATATATCAAATAGTGAAGCTCTATTGTGGACATCAAAAAAAATGTTTTATCCAATTTTTTATACGGTTTTGACTACCATTTGTGCTTTCCTCTCTTTAATTTTTAGCGAAATAAAACCTATTATTGATTTTGGGTGGATGATGACAGTTGGATTATTAGTTTCAATGTTAGTTACTTTTACGTTATTGCCATCTATTTTGAATATTCTGAGTAATAACAACAAAAATTTCAGAGACCAAAAAAAGAGTAGAATTACATCCTTTTTGAGTAACGTTGCACAAAAAAATAATAAAATAATTTTTGGTACATCCTTAATTGTAATTATAGTAAGTATTGTTGGAATTTCAAAGCTTGAAGTAGAAAATAGTTTTATTAATTACTTTGATAAGAAAACAGAGATATACAAAGGAATGAAACTGATAGATGAAGAATTGGGAGGCACAACACCTCTTAATGTAATTATAAAATTTCCAAAGGCAAATGATGAAGAAGATGTGGACGATGATTGGGGCGAGGGTGAGGATGAGGATAATTCTAAATATTGGTTTACAAGAGATAAAATTGATAAAATTACATTAGTTCATGATTATTTGGACAATATAAACTCTGTTGGTAAGGTCATATCCTTTGCATCAATTGTAAGAGTTGCTGAAGACCTTACTGGCAATAAAAAACTTGACGGTCTAGAAATGGGTGTACTTTACACTAAAATTCCTGAATCAATTAAAAAAGAGATAATTGATCCGTATATTTCAATTAAAAATAATGAAGCGAGAATAGGACTTCGAGTTTTAGATTCAAAAGAAGATCTGAGAAGAAATGAATTAATTAAAAAAATAAATTACGATTTAGAAAATAAATTAGGATTAAATCCTGATGAATTTAAATTAGCTGGGGTACTTATTTTATTTAATAATTTGTTACAAAGTTTGTTTAAATCTCAAATATTAACTTTAGGAGTAGTTATGGCAGGTATTACACTTATGTTCCTAATTCTTTTTAGAAATATAACCCTTTCTCTCATTGGAGTTGTTCCAAATTTTATGGCTGCATTTTTAATTTTAGGAATAATTGGTCTGCTCGGTATACCTTTAGATATGATGACAATAACAATAGCTGCTATTACAATTGGTATAGCAGTAGATAATAGTATTCACTATATTTACAGATTCAAAGAGGAATTTAAAGAAATTAAAGATTATAATAAAACACTGGAAAAATGTCACGATACAGTTGGTGTTGCAATATTAAATACGTCGATTACCATAGTGTTCGGTTTTTCAATATTAATATTATCTAACTTTATTCCCACAATATATTTTGGTGTTTTTACTGGTATTGCAATGTTGTTAGCAATGATTTCTGTTTTAACCTTGTTGCCAAAACTCATACTTACTTTTAAACCATTTAAAAATGTTTGATAATGTAATTACTTTTGTAAGTGAAAAAGTAGTTTTATTTGATATTATTTTTATTACTTTTATAATTTACTTTTCATTACAGTGCTTTTCTAAAGGTTTTTTTATTAGTCTTATTTCGTTTTTAAAGTGGATTTTGGCATTAGTAATTACAATAATTTTAGTTCCAAGGTTAGAACCATACATATCTGATTATATTAATAACAATTTTATTTTAGAAATAGGTTTGGGGATAGCTGTTTATATTGTGGTTATTTTTATATTGATTCTTTTGGGTAAAGCTATCGGAAGACTATTTTCTTATACAGGAATGGGATCAGTTGATAAAGTTTTTGGTTTTTTCTTTGGTATTTTTAAAGGATATATTTTTATCGTGTGTATATTTTCAATCGTTAATTGGTTTTATTCTTATGAAAAATGGGATATTAATCTAACGAACTCATATTTTTTTGTAATAACAGAAAAGGGCAGCCAGATTTTAATTGAAGAATTCCCTGGAAGAGACGATTTGGACGATACAAGAAATGAGATAGAAAAAATTTAATAAATGAAAAAACTTAAAGAAAAGTGTGGTGTTTTTGGAATTCATGATATCGAGGACGCATCTGCATTATCAGCTTTAGGTTTACACGCCTTACAACATAGAGGTCAAGAAGGTTGTGGGATAGTATCTTTTGACGGAAAAAATTTCCACTCTGAAAAAAGACAGGGGTTGGTTGGTGATAATTTCACAAATAAAGAAGTTTTAAAAAAGCTACCAGGAAAATTTGCTTTGGGTCATAATCGCTATTCTACATCAGGGGAAACTTCATTAAGAAATATTCAGCCTTTTTTTGCTGATCTTCATGGAGGTGGAATAGCCATTGCACATAATGGAAACCTGACAAATGCACTTCGTCTCAGAGAAGACTTAGTAAAAGATGGTGCAATCTTTCGAACAACTAGTGACACAGAAACAATTGTTCAGTTAATTGCAAAATCTAAAAGAGTTAAAATTATTGATAAAATAGTTGATGCACTTTTTCAAATCCAGGGTGGGTATGCTCTAGTTATGATAACTAATAAAAAACTTATAGGTGTTCGCGATCCATTGGGTATAAGACCGCTAGTTTTAGGGAAAATTAAAAATAAATTTGTTCTTGCTTCTGAAACTTGTGCTCTAGATATTATAGGTGCAAAATTTATAAGAGAAATTGAAAATGGTGAAATTGTAATTGTTGAAGATAATGATATAAAAAGCCTAAAACCATTTCCAAAAAAGAAAAGTAGACCTTGCGTGTTTGAATATATTTATTTTGCACGGCCAGACAGTCTATTGAATGGAAAAAGTGCATACGAGTATAGAAAAAAATTAGGGTACGCATTAGCAAAAGAATCTGGACAAGTGGGCGACATAGTTGTGCCAGTTCCTGACTCAGGTGTTCCAGCGGCTCTTGGGTATGCTCAATATAAAAAAATGAATTTCGAAGTTGGACTAATTAGGAATCATTATGTTGGAAGAACATTCATTGAACCTACTCAAAGTATTAGAAGTCTCGGTGTAAAACTTAAACTTAGTGCTAATATGTCATCGATCAAAAATAAGTCGATTGTATTAATTGACGATTCTCTTGTTAGAGGTACAACTTGCTTTAAGATTGTTAAGATGCTTTATGAGGCCGGTGCAAAAGAAGTTCATGTAAAAATCGCGTGTCCAGAAATAAAATACCCAGATTTTTATGGAATCGATATGCCCTCAAAAAAAGAACTACTTGCTGCTAATAAAAATTTGAAAGAAATGAAAAAGTTTATTGGAGCTGACTCTATAAGTTTTTTAAGTTTGCATGGTCTTTACGAGGCTCTATGTAGTGAAAAAAGAAATAATTTATACCCCCAATTTTCAGATCACTATTTTACCGGAGAATACCCTGTAAAAAGAGTTGATCAAAATGAGACAAAAGTCGTAAGTCAATTATCTTTTTTAAGTGGTAAGTCGTCTAATTAAAAATCAAAAGTCTAAAATTTTTATCAATTGTATAAATCATATTATCTACAATTATCGGGCTTGAATAAAAACCTGATTTTGATGCTTTTGTATAATTTAATAATTTTCCATTTTTGTAATCTATAAATAGAAAATAACCTTTTGAAGTAGTTACCAAGATTTGATCAGATACTAATAATATAGATATAATCTCCCCAACTTTATTTTTTTTAGGTTTGCTTTTTACATTAAATAAATTTTTAGACCAATTGACTTTACCATTTGTATTGTCAATATTTATTAGAAAACCCCCTTTTGATGCTAAGAAAACAAATCGATCTGTTACTAATGGTCTTAAATTAGTTGAGAATGGTAATTGCCAATTAACTAAACCATTTATAGTATTGATTGAAAATGTTGATACTGAACTGCTAAAAAAAATTTTTTCTTTTTTAGCAACTATTGGGGAAGAATAAAATAACTCTGTTTTACCAGCAGTATTTTTAGCAAATATATTGGAAAGCCAATTTATATTATTTGTTAAATAATTAATAGAGTAAAGCTCCCCATTAGATGTTAAAAAAAAAGCATTATTTTTATCATCAAGACTTATATTAGTTTTATATTTAGATTTTAAAAAAGATGGGAATGTCTCTAAGTCTAAAATCTGATTTCCATCCTTTTCGTTTATCAAGTAAAATTTATTTTCTTGGTTTAAAGAAAAAATTTTATTATCTTTTATTTTTAAGTTTGAATTAAATGCTATACCGTAATTTTTAGCCCAATTAATTTCAGATGTTTCAATATTTATAGAATATAAATAACCAAGATTATCAGAAACTATTAAATTATTTTTTAATAAACCTAATTGTATTTTTATAGGAAAGTTTTTATACCTTTTTTTGTAAAAATTAAATTTCCAAATAATCTGTTTGCTATCTAAAGAATAGTTATAAATATTGCCTGAAAAGTCTGAAAAAAAAATTTTATTTTTTTGTATTAACGGTTCAAAAAAATTTTCTGCTGAATTGAATTTGTTTTTACCAATCTTTTTGCTTTTAAAAACGATATTTTTATCATTTTTATAGTACAAATTTGGAACTTCATTATTATAGTTTAAACCATTTTGAGTCCATTTTTTAATCACTAAAGGTTTGTTTATATTTTTTGAAACAGTCCCAGAAATTTCTTTATCAAATTTTTTTTGGGGAGCAAAAACGACTTTTGAATTTTTCCTTTGGATTTCTTTTTCAAATTCTTCAATTTTACTTTCAAAAAAGCCTCCAGAATTTTGAAAAGAACAACCAAGTATGAAGATTAAAACAAAAAATAATGAACTTCGCTTTGATATTTTAACCATTATTTATAATTTTAATTTTTTTGTTTATATCCTTAATATCATTATTGGTGTTATCTAGCATTAGAATATCAGAGTAATATTGCTTAGCCTTATTATACTCTTTTTTATCAAAGTAATAATCGCCAATAAATTTCAAAGACTGGTATTTCCAAACAGAATTAGAATTTAAAATTGGGTTTAATAGATTTAATAAATCATTTTCCCCCGCATCTTCTGAAATATAGATTGCTTTCTTAAGTTTCAAAAGGTTTCTATCTTCTTTTTCTAAACTTTTTATAGAAAGAACTTGGTCAAAGTATTTTATAACATCTTTTTTATTTGCCTCTAAGTCTCTATCAATTATTAGAAATAATGATAATGGCGAGTAAACTTCATCATTTTGTTGAATAATTTTTTTTAAAACCTTAAGGGATTTTACTTTGTTGTCCTGACTCAATAAAACCTTTGCCCCGATAAAATCTTCAGAGTTTTTATATTTTTCACTAATATTTAAATTTTTCGACCACAAAAGAAAAACACCTATTAAAATTATTATTGAACAAAAAATAATCAATACCTTCTTATTTGATAAGAAAAAACTTTTTAAAGATTTTTTTTCAATTTCATCCATATTTATTTCAAAGTGTAACTGTTTTTTTTAGCTGGAAACTTTTGTTTTAAAACATCAGCTTTGAATTTAATAAATATTTTATCAAGGATTTTTTTAAGATTAATATATTTTTTCACAAATTTAGGCTTGAAACCGCTTAAGCCAATGAGATCATCTGTGACTAAAATTTGACCATCGCAAAATTTGGACGAACCTATCCCAATAGTTGGCACATTTGTAACATTAGTAATCTTCCTTGATGTTTTTTCAGCTATACATTCTAAAACTATTGAAAACGCACCTGCTTTTTGAATTTCTAAAGATTCCTTTATCAATTTTTTTTCTTCATCTTTTTTTAATCCTTGAGGCTTAAATTTTTTTTTATTTTGTGGAGTATATCCAATATGACCCATAATTGGAAAACCTAATTCAACCAGTTTTTTTATTATGTTAAAATTTTTACCATTACTCTCCAATTTAACAGCATCGCATTTAGTTTGTTTGAAAACTTCGATTACATTCTTCTTTGCAATTTTAAAATTTTTATAAGTATTAATTGGCATATCAACAACTAATACACTTTTATTAATACCTTTTTTTACTGCAATTGAATGATTAATTATTGTTTTCAAATTTATAGTTTTTGTATTTTCCATTCCATAAAATGCTGTTGCCATAGAGTCTCCGACTAAAATCATATCGCAATGATTATCAAGTATTTTTGCTATAGGTTTTGAGTATGCTGTTAAACAAACAAGTTTTCTTTTTGATTTAAGACCAATTATTCTTTTAATTTTATTGCGCATTTTAGCACTTGTTACTTGGGCTCTAAGTTTTCAAGTTTATTTATGAGTTCAGACTCTTTTTGACAAAATATAGAGCAAACTTGTTTAAAATCTTTAATCAGCTTTTCTGACCTATCATAATCAGATTTTTTTATCTGTAAAAGAGCAAGTAAGTATAAAGCTTCCTCATTTTTTGGATTAAGTAAAATAACTGTATTAAGATTTTGCTCTTCCATAAAATCATCTTTTTGATGATTAAAAATTTTTGCTAGATACAAGTATGACATTTCATTCTTTGGATTAAATACAATATCTTTTTCAAATTTAAATTTTGATTGTGAATATTTTTTTTCTTTAAATAACTTTTCTGCTTCTAGAAAAAAACTATTTTTTGCAAATATACTTGTGCATAAAAATAATGTTATCAAAAGTATTTTTAATGAAATTCTAATTGGTTTCATGTTTAATATTATGTATTCAATCTATTACAATGTATATATGTTTCTCTAGAGTTGTCTCGACTTGAATTTGGCTTGAAAAAATCGATTTTTTTAAAGGTTTTTTTTGCATATAGTTTAATTTCTTCAAAATCATCACCCATAAATAATTTGCTTATAACAACCCCATTTTTATCTAATATTTCATTGGAAAACTCAAGGATCGATAAGCACAACTCATTTGTTTTAATAGCATCTAAGCTTTTGTTGCCCGTAGTATTTGGGGCCATATCAGATAAAATTACATTAATTTTATTATTAAAAAATTTTATTATATTTTTTTTCGAATTTTCCTCTAAAAAATCTCCTTTGATTAGATTAACACCTTTAATTTCAGTAATTTTTTTTTTATCAATTCCTAAAATTTTTCCATTTTTAACTATTTTTACTACTACTTGGCACCATCCTCCTGGGAATGAACCAACGTCTAATAATTTTATACCATTTTTAAGAAATTTGAATTTTTGATTTAGTTCAATTAGTTTAAAAGCTGCTCTAGATCTATAACCTTGTGATTTTGCTTTTCTAAAATAATGATCTTGATAACCTTTGTTATCCATTGAGTCTGATTATAAAATATCTCTTTGGTCTTCTTCAAATTCTACACTCTGAGAATTTTTTAGTTTAGATCTGTAATTTAAAATACTCACTGGTATTAATGCGAGGTAAATTAAACAACACAATGCTAAAGTTTCATAAGTAAATTGCGTGATTAATACAAAAAATAACGCAAAACCTAACAACAAAAATAATGTTGTTTGTCTTTGAACGACTATTTTTTTAAATGAAAATGTTGGTACTTTGCTTATCAAAAGAATAGAGGCCACGACTACTAAGTAAGGACTTAGATTTGAAATTTTTAAAAAATTACTAAATGAGGATAAATCGTAAATTATTGGAAATAAAATTAAACATCCTCCAGCCGGTGAGGGTATGCCTTGGAAAAAATTCATTTTCCATTCTTCGTTATCATCAAATTTTGTTAGATTAAATCTGGCTAATCTTAAAACACAACATACTGAAAATAATAATACAAGAAGCCAACCAATTTTTCCAAATTGATTTAACTCCCAAAAATAAATAATAAAAACTGGTGCAATTCCAAAACTTACGAAATCAGTAAGCGAGTCAAGCTCCTTTCCAAAATCAGATGTACCTTTGATCATTCTGGCTACCCTGCCATCTAAACCATCTAAAATTGCTGCAACAATAACGAATAGAACTGCAAATCCAAAATTACCATCCATCGCAAATTTAATTGATGTAATACCTAAGCACACACCAATAAGGGTTAAGACGCTTGGTAAGATGTGTCTAGACTTATTAACCGATACTACTTTAAATTTATTTTTTTTTTGCATTATATTTGTGCTATCAAGCTTTCGCCTGCAATAACGTTTTGACCAACTCTTACCATAATTTTTCTTTTATTAAAGTATAAATCAACTCTACTTCCAAATCTTATCATTCCAATTCTTTCACCTTGTGCTATTTCTTGATTTTTTTCAGTTTGAGTAACAATTCGTCTCGCTATTAACCCTGCAATTTGAACTACTACTATTTCTTCCTGCGTTTTCTTATCTTTAATCTTAAAATAGTTTCTCTCATTTTCATCACTTGCTTTATCCAAAGAAGCATTTAAAAATTTTCCTGGCTTGTAAAAAATATCTTCTATTTTTCCACTTACTGGTGATCTATTTACATGACAATCAAAAACATTCATAAAAATACTTACTCGTGTGAAAGTTTGATTTTCTAAACCCAATTCCACTGGACCGTTAATCTCCTTAATTCCAGATACAATGCCATCTGCGGGACTAACTAAAAAATTATCATCTAATATTATTGTTCTATCAGGGTCTCTAAAAAAATAATAAACCCATATAGTAATTATGACGAAAATAAACCCAAAAAAATTTGACATAAACCACAAAATTAAGGTTATTACCCCTGATATAGCTAAAAACTTATATCCCTCTGTGTGTATCTTTGGAAAAATTTTTTCAAACATAATAATTAAAATTTGATAATAATAGGGTAATATGTATAAAAATCTTAAATTATCAAATTAAATTTAAATAATGCCCAAAATTAAAGTAAAAAATCCAGTTGTTGAGCTTGATGGCGATGAAATGACCCGAATTATTTGGTCTTTTATAAAAGATAAATTGATTAAACCTTATTTAGATATTGATCTGAAATACTATGACCTTGGAATGGAAAATAGAGATAAGACTAATGATCAAGTAACAATTGATTGTGCTAAGGCAATTCAAAAATATGGTGCCGGCGTAAAGTGTGCAACGATTACGCCTGATGAAGCTCGTGTTAAGGAATTTAATCTAAAAAAGATGTGGAAATCCCCTAATGGTACAATAAGAAATATTGTAGGTGGAACAATTTTTAGAGAACCAATAATTTGTAAAAATGTTCCAAGATTAGTACCTCATTGGTCAGAAAGTGTCATAGTAGGAAGACATGCTTTTGGAGATCAATATAGAGCTACAGATTTTAAAGTTCCTGGAAAAGGTAAAATGACAATCAAGTGGGAGTCTGAAGACGGAAAAGATAAAATCGAACATGAGGTTTTTAAATTTAATGATTCAGGAATAGCTCTATCAATGTATAATTTAGATAGTTCAATTAAAGATTTTGCAAGAGCTTGTTTAAATTATGGTTTAGTAAGAAAGTGGCCAGTTTATTTTTCATCTAAAAATACTATTTTAAAAGTTTATGACGGAAGGTTTAAAGATATTTTTGAAGAAATCTACGAAAAAGAATTTAAGAAAAAATTTAATGAATTAGGAATCACATATGAACATAGGTTAATTGATGACATGGTTGCATGCGCAATGAAATGGAGTGGTAAGTATATTTGGGCTTGTAAGAATTATGATGGAGATGTTCAATCTGATACAGTCGCTCAAGGGTACGGTTCTCTAGGTTTGATGACAAGTGTGCTAAGAACTCCAGACGGGAAAGTAGCAGAAGCTGAGGCGGCTCATGGAACGGTTACTAGGCATTATAGACAACACCAACAAGGAAAAGAAACTTCTACAAATCCAATTGCATCAATTTTTGCATGGACAAGAGGTTTAGATCATAGAGGTCAATTGGATGGAAATGATGAATTAATTAATTTTTCAAATACTTTAGAAAAAGTTTGTATAGAGACAGTTGAAAGTGGATCAATGACAAAAGATTTAGCTATTTTAATTAGCAAAAGTCAAAAGCATCTTACGACAAATCAATTCTTAGAAGCAATAGACTCTAATCTAAAAAAAAAACTTAATTAATTTTATCATTCAAAATCTTAAAGGCTTCCTCAATCTTGTCTTTACGGGAACCTCCAGCCTGTGCAAAGTCTTTCCTACCCCCTCCACCCTTTCCTCCAAGAACTTCGGATGCAAGTTTAACAAGTTTTATAGCGTTAAATTTTTCTGTCAATTCTTGAGTTAAACCGACTGCTACACCAACTTTGCCTTCAAAAGTAGATATACTGATTACTATACCATTTTTGATATCTTTTTTTCCTTGATCTATTACACTTCTTAATTCTTTGGGTGGGAAATCTATCAAAACTTGTTGTCTAAATACAAAATTTGAAACTTTTTTATCTTTGATGATATTTTTATTTTTATCTTCAATTATCTTTTTAATTTTTATTTTGTCTAATTGTTTATTAAGATTTTTTAAGTTTTCTGATAAATCTATATTATCTCTATAATCTGGTTTTATTTTAAGTTTTGTTAACTCTTTTTTTACTGAATCAACTTGGTCCTTAAGATTTTTCTGTTTTAAAGACTTATCTTTTTTTAAAGAATTTTCGTATTCATGAAGTTCTTTGTTTCTTAATGCTTCCACTCTTCTTACTCCAGATGCTATAGATGATTGACTAACTACTTTAAATTTACCAACTTCTTTAGTATTTTTTACGTGTGTTCCACCACATAGTTCTGTTGAAAAGAAACCGTTGTTTTCTTTTCCCATAAAAACAACTCTTACCTCATCACCATATTTTTCGCCAAACAAAGCTAATGCCCCAAGACTAACTGCTTCTTTTGGTGTCATAATTCTCGTTTGTACATCGCTTGCACCTTCAACCATTTCATTAACAATTTTGTTAATTTTGGTCATTTCATCTTTTTCAATTGGCTTATTATGACTAAAATCGAATCTTAGTCTATCTGGACTTACTAGTGATCCCTTTTGAGTTACGTGTTTACCAAGTGTCCTTCTTAAAGACTCGTGAAGTAAATGTGTTGCAGAGTGGTTAGCTTTAGAATTATTTCTTTTTTGAACATTTATTTCAAGGTTTACACTTTCACCAACTTTAATAGAACCTTTCTGAATATTTCCGTAATGAACAAATAGGTCGCCCATTTTTTTTTGGGTATCTTTTATAATAATTTTACATTTAGAGTTTGAAATAATACCTTGGTCTCCAACTTGTCCTCCTGACTCACCATAAAATGGTGTTTGATTTGTTATAACTTCAACTTCATCACCCTCTTTTACATTTTCAACAAATTTATTATCTTTTGATATTTTTAAAACCACTCCCTCGGCTTTATTAAATTCGTAACCCAAAAATTCTGTTGGATTTAAATGTTCTCTTACTCTAAACCATTTTTCCTCTACCGACTTATCACCAGAACCTTTCCAGCTTGCTCTTGCCACTTGCTTACTTTTCTCCATTGCTTTATGAAATTCTGAAGTATCAATTTTGATATTTTTATTTTTTAAAATATCGGCAGTAAGGTCTAAAGGAAAACCATAAGTGTCATAAAGTTTGAAAGCTATCTCACCAGGTAAAGTATTATTTTTAACTTTTTCTAAATTTTGTTCTAAAATTTTCATCCCCCTAACTAAAAGAGATGAAAATTTTTCTTCCTCGTTTTTCAGTGTTTCAACAATTAAATCTTTTCCTGTATTCAATTCAGGATAGCTCTTTGACATTTCATTTGAAAGAAGATCAAATAATTTGTAAAAAATTGGTTTTTTACTTCCTAATGTATGTGCGTGTCTCATGCCTCTTCTCATAATTCTTCTGAGAACATAACCCCTGCCTTCATTTGATGGCAAAACACCCTCGGCTATTAGAAAACTGCTTGCTCTTAAATGATCAGCTATGACTCTATGACTTGCGATTGTATCATTATTTATCTTGGTATTTGTAATCTCAGATGAGGCTGAAATTAATTTTTTAAAGTGATCTATTGCGTAATTATCATGGGTACCCTGTAGAACGGCTGTTATTCTCTCTAAACCCATACCTGTATCAACAGATGGTTTTGGTAAATTAATTCTTTTGTTTTTGGAAACTTGTTCGAATTGCATAAACACAAGATTCCAAATTTCAATAAATCTATCACCATCTTGATCAGGACTTCCGGGTGGACCCCCTTTTAACTTGTCTCCATGATCAAAGAATATTTCAGAGCAAGGTCCACATGGCCCTGTTTCACCCATAGACCAAAAATTATCTGCAGTTGATATTTTAATAATTTTACTTTCTGGTAATCCTGCTACTTTTTTCCATAACTTAAATGCTTCCTCATCTTCTGAAAACACTGTTGCAGACAGTCTGTCTTTAGGAATACCAAAGTCTTTAGTTAACAACTCCCAAGCATAATAAATTGCTTTTTCCTTAAAATAGTCGCCAAAAGAAAAATTTCCCAACATTTCAAAAAAAGTGTGATGTCTTGGTGTGTAACCAACGTTCTCTAAATCGTTGTGCTTGCCTCCAGCTCTAATACATTTTTGCGAAGTAGTTGCGGTTTTAAATGATTTATTCTCAATTCCAGTAAACACATTTTTAAATTGAACCATGCCCGAGTTTGTAAACATTAAGGTTGGATCGTTATTCGGGACAATATTGCTCGACTCTATTATTTCATGATTGTTTCCTTTGAAATAACTTAGAAATTTCTTTCTAATATCACTCATTAGAATATTACCCATATATCTATTAAATACAGATATTTTATTTGTTGTCTATAACTAGAAATACACGAAAGGCGTGGGGACGCCTTTCGTGAAGAGATAAGATGTTAGTAAATTCCTTATTTTTCTGTTTCTTTTTCTTTAGAAGTAGGATTTCCTTCTTCTTTAGGGGCAGGGTTTCCCTCAATCTTTTTAGATATCAAGCCTGCTTTAGTTCTTATAGCTGACTCAATTTCTTCAGCAATTTTTGGATTTTGCTCTAGGTAAATTTTGGCATTTTCTCTACCTTGACCTATTTTTTCTCCTTTATAGGCATACCAAGCTCCAGATTTTTCAACAATATCAGCTTTAGCACCAAGATCAATTAATTCCCCAGATTTACTTATACCTTTTCCATACATTAAATCGAACTCTACCATTTTAAATGGTGGTGCTACTTTATTTTTTACAACCTTCACTCTGGTACTATTACCTATTATCTGATCTTTATCTTTAATGGCACCAATTCTTCTTATGTCCATTCGAACAGATGAATAAAATTTAAGCGCATTTCCACCAGATGTAGTTTCCGGGTTACCAAACATAACGCCAATTTTCATTCTAATTTGATTAATGAAAATGACCATAGTATTAGATTTAGCAATTGATCCAGTTAGTTTTCTTAAAGCCTGACTCATTAATCTCGATTGTAAACCTACATGGTGATCTCCCATTTCTCCTTCTAATTCTGCTTTTGGAGTTAGTGCTGCAACGGAGTCAACAACCATAACAGACAATGAACCTGACTTGATCAAAGTATCAGCGATTTCTAGGGCTTGTTCACCAGTATCTGGTTGTGAAATTAGTAATTCATCTGTTTTAACTCCTAATTTTTTTGCATAAACCGGATCCAAAGCATGCTCAGCATCTACAAAACCACAAATTCCACCTTTTTTTTGTGCTTCTGCAACAACTTGCAAAGCTAAAGTTGTTTTACCAGATGACTCGGGACCATAAATTTCTATAACTCTACCTTTTGGTAATCCACCAATTCCGAGTGCCAAGTCTAAACTTAATGAACCTGTTGAAATGGACTCTACGTCCATTGCTTTTTGCTGCCCAAGACGCATTACAGAGCCTTTGCCAAAATTATCATCTATTTGGCTTATAGCAGCGTTTAAAGCCTTGTTTTTTTCCTTAATTTCTTGATCCTTCTTAGAATCTGATTTAACTACCTTTAAATTATTTTTTGTCATTTTTTTCCTTTTTTTTTAATTACGAATCACTGTTTTAAATGTACACATTTTGTTCTTTTAATCAATCTTAAAATGTTGTAAGTATTTATTTAATATTATCTAAATAAAGGTCGCCAATAGACGAGAGTAAATTGAACTGTGCTATGGCATAGTCTTTTTGTGCTTTGGCAAAACTTGTTCTCGAATCTAACAATAGAGCTCTAGATTGTATTACTTCCAAAGTAGTTCTTCCTTTACCACTATCATATTCTAATGTAATGCCCTCATTTGCGATTTCTGCAGCCTTTAATTGAGCGCTGGTAGCATCCAAAATTCCCTTCGCAGAGTTATAATTTGTCCACGCATTTGCAGTATCTATTTGAACTTGATCTATAGTGTCTTGCAAAATCAGCTCTTTTTCTCTCAATTTAAAAGAGGCCTTTTTAACAGATGATATATTTTTTCCCCCTTTAAATAATGGCCATTTAAGTGTAGCTTTAATCTCTTCCTGTTCTCTTTCATCTATAGTGCTACTTAAATCATAATTTTTCTTTTTTTGATAAGATACTGAGGCAGATGGGGACAAATCTCCTCTTGCTGCATAAAGTTCTCTTTTCGCAATTTCCAGCTCTAACTTCGCAAGATTTAATCTAGGATTAATTTGGTCTGATATTGAGGTCGCTGTTCTTAAACTGGTCGGCACTCTAAGCTTTGGTGTATATGCAAGTAGTATCTCTTCAGGTGC
>CABYJW010000011.1 GCA_902519465.1 uncultured Pelagibacteraceae bacterium | reverse complement strand
TATCTTTTTTAATTGAACATTCTCCATTTTTCCAAAAACTACTCTTTTGTAAAGCCATAAAATATATGCTGCAGCCAATATAACTCCGATACTTGCAAGGATTGCGACTAAATAATTTACTTTAAAGACTCCCACTAAAACTAAAAACTCTCCAACAAAACCGCTTGTACCGGGTAAACCTAATGTACCTAAAACAAAGATCATAAAAAGAAATGAATATTTGGGCATGAAATTTGCTATACCTCCATATGTTTTTATTAGCCTTGAATGTGTTCTGTCATAAAGAACCCCAACACTTAAAAAAAGAGCGGCAGAAATTAAACCATGACTAAACATTTGCACAATGCTTCCTTCGATACCTTGTTTATTAAAAGTAAAAATTCCTATTGTTACATATCCCATATGTGCAACAGATGAATACGCTATCAATTTTTTCATATCTTTTTGCATTAAGGCTATTAAAGATGTGTAAATTACAGCTATTACACTTAAGGAAAAAATTAGAGGTGTGAAATATTCTGAAGCTACTGGAAACAAACCAACTGAAAATCTAATGAAACCATATCCGCCCATTTTTAGTAAAATTGCAGCTAATACCACTGACCCAGCTGTTGGTGCTTCAACATGAGCATCTGGAAGCCAGGTATGAACTGGCCACATTGGCAATTTGACTGCAAAAGAACTAAAAAATGCTAACCATAATAAATATTGGTACTCTGATGGTATTCCCATTTGATAAATCTCTGTTATATCAGTTGTACCGGAGATCCAATAAATTGTTATTATTGCAACCAACATTAAAACTGACCCTAAAAGTGTAAATAAGAAAAATTTAAATGCTGAATAAACCTTTCTTGGTCCTCCCCAAATACCAATAATTAAAAACATTGGTATCAAGCCTGCTTCAAAAAATAGATAAAAAATAACTAGATCTAAAGAACAGAAAACTCCTATAATAAAAGTTTCTAAAACAAGAAGTGCTATTAAAAATTCCTTAAGACGAGTTTTAACGCTGTTAATACATGAAAAAATACAAATAGGAATGATAAAAGCAGTTAGTAAAATAAATAAAATTGATATCCCATCTATACCAAATTTAAACTTTATTAAACCACTTATCCAGTTGTATTCTTCAACAAATTGAAAGTCAGACGTCGTTTTGTCAATAGAATACCAAACAAATAAAATTATAAAAAAATTAACAATGCTAGTAAATATTGAAATATATATTACACTAGAATTTTTTTCATCTTTTTCACTTCTTGTTAAAAAAACAAATAATGCACCTATTATAGGAATAAAAGTTATAGCTGATAAAATTGGAAAGTTCATTTATAGAATATAAAAAAAGTTAAAAGCAAAGAAAGGCCAATTAACATTATGAATGCATAATCATAAATATAACCACTTTGGAATTTGCTTGATTTGTTAGATATAATTTTAATTATTTTAGATATGCCGTCAGGACCTAATCTATCGATAATTTTGATATCACCCTTTTCCCAAAAAAAAGATCCAATAAATTTTGTGGGCTTTATTATTATCTGATTATACAATTCATCAAAATACCATTTGTTTAAAAGGAAGTTATACAAAGATTTATATTTTATGACAACTTCCTCTAATATTTTTGTTTTTTTAATATATAAATAAAAGGAAATAGGAATAAGAACTGTAACAAAAAAAGGAGTTATTACTAAAAGCCAAAGAGGAATATCTGAATGATCAAATTTTTCAAGTATCAGAACAGAATCTCTCCAAAAATTATTATAGTTGTGACCTATTAAAAATTCTTTAAATAAAAAACCTGAAAAAATTGAACCAACTACCAGTAGTAAAAGAGGAATGGTAATAGTCAGTCCTGACTCATGAATCTCTGATTTTGATAAGTTTTTATTGTTAAATTTTCCGTGAAAAGTTTTGAAAATTAATCTCCACGAGTATAGAGCAGTTAAGACAGCGGTCATGATTCCAATTGCAGCTGCAAAATATCCAACATTTGTACCTCTTATAAAAGCAAATTCGATGATTGCATCTTTTGAATAAAAACCAGAGAGAAAAGGGAAGCCAGTTAAGGCTAGTGTGCCAACAACCATAGCGAACCAAGTAACTGGCATTTTTTTCCAAAGGTCACCCATATTCCTAACATCTTGTTCATCATTTAATGAATGAATTACAGACCCTGATCCTAAAAACAACAAGGCTTTAAAAAAAGCATGGGTAAATAAATGAAAAATTGCAACGTGATATGCACCAACACCTGCAGCAAAAAACATATACCCAAGCTGACTGCAAGTTGAATACGCAATTATTTTTTTAATATCATTTTGCACGATAGCAACAGATGCTGCAAAAAGTGCTGTGATCATTCCAACAATAGCCACAAAATTTAAAGCTACTTGAGAGTATTCAAAAATTGGTGAACATCTAACTACTAAAAAAACACCTGCAGTAACCATTGTTGCAGCGTGAATTAAAGCTGATACTGGTGTAGGTCCTTCCATTGCGTCTGGTAGCCATGTGTGTAAAAAAAATTGAGCTGATTTGCCCATCGCACCAATAAATAGAAATAAACAGGTAACAGTTATTAAATTAACTTCTAACCCTAAAAAATTAATTTCTGTGTCTGCAAAATTTGGAGCTAATGTAAATACTTCCTCATAATTTAAGGTGCCAAAAAATATAAATATTAAGAATATTCCAATTGCAAAACCAAAATCACCTATTCTATTTACAATAAATGCTTTAATAGCTGCATTGTTAGCTGAATTTTTTTTATGCCAAAATCCAATTAGCAGATATGAACATAAACCAACCCCTTCCCAACCAAAAAATAATTGTAAAAAGTTATCTGATACCACCAATGTAAACATCGCGAAAGTGAACAAAGACAAATAACACATGAACCGAGGTTTATCAGGATCATGGGACATATATCCAATTGAGTAAATATGAACCAAAGCAGAGACAACTGACACAACTACAAGCATAATACTTGAAAGAGGATCAATATTAATTGATGCGTTAACTACAAATTTTCCTGATGCTATCCACTGATAAATTTTGTAATTCCCGTAGTCCTCAAAAACAATTCCATTATAAAATAAAATTATTGAGAGAATTGCAGCTGCTGAGACAAATAAAGTTGTGACTATCTCTGAGTAGATATCTCCAAATACTTTAATTACATAACCTAGTAAGGCCCCTATTAATGGTAAAAATAAAATTGCGTATTCCATTTAACCTTTCATCTCATCAATTTCTTCAACCCTGATTGAACCTTTGTTTCTATAGTAAGATACAATGATAGCTAAACCTATTGCAGCTTCTGCAGCTGCTACAGTAAGTATGAGCATTGTAAAAATCTGCCCTGTAATATCTTGAAGATAAATAGAAAACGAAACTAGATTTATATTTACCGCTAAAAGAATTAGTTCTACTGACATTAAAATAACTATAACGTTTTTTCTATTCAAGAATATGCCAAGAGTTCCTAATGAAAAAATTATAGCTCCCAAGGTTAAATAATGTCCTAAACCAATTTCAATCATCAAGTTTCACTCCTTTATCAAATTCAACATCTTTGAGTTGAACAGAGTCCTCTCTCTCTCTAGAAATTTGTTTAATGTAGCTTTGTGATTTAACTCCCTCTCTTTTTCTATAAGTTAAAACAATTGCACCAATCATAGCTAATAAGAGTATTATTCCAGATATCTGAAACAAATGTATAAAATCTGTATACATTACATTTCCAATCATGTGGGTATTTGTAAATTCACTATTAAAGGATAAAAACTCAGTTTCAGAAAATGAGTCTCTATATCTCCAACCACCCACAATAACAATAAGTTCTAATAGAATTACTGTTCCAATAATAAGTCCAACTGGTATGTGTCCTGTCTTTTTAGTTCCTCTAAACCAAGATAATTTTTGTTCTGTCACATTCATTAACATAACAACAAATAGAAAAAGAACAGCTACAGCACCAACATAAACGATGAGCATCATCATACCTAAAAATTCTGCTCCAATCATAATGAATAAGCATGCTATAGAAATGAAGTCTAATATTAGAAAAAATACTGCGTGCACTGTATTTCTAGAAACTATTACGAAAATTGCTGATACGATTGCTATAATTGAAAAAAAGTAAAAAAATAATGCATGAGCAATCATTAAAATTACCTATAAGGTTTATCCAGTTTTATGTTTTCTGCTAGAACCGATTCCCATCTATCTCCATTTTCTAGAAGTTTTTCTTTATTGTAATAAAGTTCTTCTCGTGTTTCTGTTGAAAATTCAAAGTTTGGACCCTGGACGATTGCATCAACCGGACATGATTCTTCACATAAGCCACAATAGATACATTTAAGCATATCAATATCATATCTTGTTGTTTTTCTGCTTCCATCGCTTCTCTCTTCGTTTTCAATAGTAATTGCTTGAGCTGGACATACAGCCTCACACAATTTACATGCAATGCATCTTTCTTCTCCATTTGGGTATCTTCTGAGAGCGTGTTCGCCTCTAAACCTTGGGCTTATTTTTCCTTTTTCAAAAGGATAATTGATTGTTTTCTTTTTACTAAAAATCTCTTTAATGGCTATAAAAATAGCTTTAATAAATTCTGATAAAAAAATAATTTTAAAAAATCTATTTAACTTCATTTCAAATCCTCATTTAGGTAATAAATCAAAATAAACTAAAAAACTTGCTGTAAGAACAACGTATATTAATGAGAATGGAAGAAATATTTTCCAACCTAGTCTCATTAATTGATCGTATCTATATCTTGGGACAATTGCTTTTATTAAAGCAAACATAAAAAATAATATTAAAATTTTAAATATCATCCAGAATATACCTGGTATTACATTTAGAGGATAAATATCAACTGGTGATAACCAGCCACCTAAAAAGAGAATAGAGCCCAGGGCACACAACAATAATATGTTTGCATACTCTCCAAGCCAAAACATTGCATACATCATTCCGGAATATTCAGTTTGATAACCAGCTACCAGCTCTGCCTCAGCCTCAGGTAAATCAAATGGTGGTCGATTAGTTTCAGCTAAAGCAGATATAAAAAATACAACAAACATAGGAAATAGTGGAACTACAAACCAAAGATTTTGTTGCGCCATTACAATATCTTTTAAATTTAAAGAACCTACACAAAGTAAAACATTAATTATTATTATCCCAATTGAAACTTCGTAAGATACCATTTGAGCTGCAGATCTAATTGCTCCTAGAAAAGGATATTTGGAGTTAGAAGCCCAACCTCCCATAATAATTCCGTACACGCTCAATGATGAAATTGCAAAAATATAAAGTATACCAACATTAATGTCTGAAATGACCATCTTATCGCTTAATGGAATTACAGCCCAGGCTGATAAAGCAAGTGTCATTGTTATGATTGGTGCTAAAATAAAAACAATTTTATTTGCGCTAGCAGGAATTATTATTTCTTTAAAAATATATTTTAGTGCATCTGCTAATGTTTGAAATAAACCAAACGGACCAACTACATTAGGCCCTTTTCTTTTTTGCACGAAACCCCAGACACGCCTGTCAAACCAAACGATTAATGCTACAGATACTAATATTGGAACTAGCAATAATAAAATTTTATATGTCTCATTATATATTTGTAGAAAAGTTTCCATATATTAACTTCCTGTTATTTTGTTAAGTTTCTTTGATCTGGCGGCCCTACAATCACTCATCGTTTTAGAGGATCTAGCTATTGAGTTGCTAAAATAATAATCTATTTCTTTCACATAAATAGGTTCATTTGTAAATGATCCCGATTCAAATTTTAAGTCTTGGATAGTTTTTTTTGGTAAAAGATCAAAATCTGTATGATTTTGAATTTTTGAAATAGTATCAGTTCTAAGTTCTACAAAATTTTTGAATTTTTCATCTTCTTGAAGGTTGTTTAAAATTAAATTGAATATCTTCCAGTCCTCTTTGGATGAGCCGGGTGGATATGTTGATTTATTAGATTTTTGAAGTCTTCCTTCTAAATTTATGAATATACCATTCTGTTCGGTGTAAGCCGGACTAGGCAATATAACATCTGCTATTTGAGCCATTCTATCGCCATGGCTACCTTGATAAATAATAAATTCATTTGATTTTATAAAATCTAGATTATCTGAACCTACAAAGTACAATAGTTTAAATTCATTATTTTTAAGTTTGTTAAAAAAGTTAAAACTATTATCTTTTTCAAAAAAACCTAAATCAATCGCACCCACTGAAGAGGCATTTTGTAGTAGAACATTAAATGCATTCCAGTTATCGTTTATTAAATTATTTTCTTTCAAAAATTTTTTGATACCTTGTAAAATAAACTTTGCTGACTCAAGTTCTAGCGCAGATTCCCCAATTATTATGATTGGTTTTTTTGAATTAAGAAGTATTTTACTGGTTTCATTTTCTTTGTTTAATAGTTTTTTTATATCCTCAGTTGAATTTCCTGCATTAGTATAATCATAAGTAAGATCGCCTGGGTCACCAAAAGAAATTATAGGTATTTTCTTTGCTACGAATGCTTTTCGAATTCTAGCATTCAACATTGTTGCCTCATGTCTCGGGTTTGTGCCTATAAGCACTATACAGTCAGACTCTTCAATTCCTTTGATTGATGAATTAAAAATATAATTCATCTTATTATCAGAATTTAAATAAAAAGGTTTCTCTCTAAACTCATAGTTTGGAATACTTAGTTTTTTTGCAAACTCTTTTAAAGAATTAATTGTTTCCATACTTAACATGTCGCCAGCATGAAAGCCTATTTGATTTTTAGCTGTCTCTTTTATTTTTGAACCAACTATATTTAAGGCTTCATCCCAAGAGCATTCGATTAATTTACCGTTTTCTCTTTTAAAAGGTTTATCTATCCTTTGTTTTAACAGACCATCACATGCATATCTTGTTTTGTCTGAAATCCATTCCTCGTTTATTTCTTCATTTAATCTCGGTAAAACCCGCTTCACTTCCCATCCATAGGTATCGACTCTAATATTTGAACCTACTGCATCCATTACATCTATAGTTTCTGTCTTTTTTAACTCCCACGGTCTAGCTTCAAATGCATAAGGTTTTGAAGTTAGTGCACCAACTGGACATAGATCGATAACGTTAGCTGAGAGCTCAGACTCCATAGATTTTTCTAGGAAAGTTGTAATTTCCATGTTCTCTCCTCTTCCAATCGCTCCTATCTCTGTTACTCCTGCAACCTCTGTTGCAAATCTTACGCATCTAGTACAGTGAATACACCTTGTCATTATTGTTTTTATTAATGGACCCATATACTTGTCTTTTACTTTTCTTTTATTTTCTTTAAATCTTGATTTATCGAACCCATAATAAAGTGATTGATCTTGTAAATCACATTCTCCACCCTGGTCGCACACAGGGCAATCTAAAGGATGATTGGCTAATAAAAATTCCATAACTCCTTTTCTAGCCTTTTCTACTTTCTCAGTGTTAGTTTTAATTTTCATTCCCTCTGTAGCTGGCATTGCGCAAGAGGCAATTGGTTTTGAAGATTTTTCCATTTCAACCAAACACATTCTACAATTTCCCGCTATTGATAAACGCTCGTGGTAGCAAAACCTTGGAATTTCAGCACCAGCAAGTTCACATGCCTGTAAAACGGTCATCCCATTTTCAAACTCAATCTCTTTATTATTAACTGTAATTTTTGGCATATTTATTTTTCTAATAAATGTTGATCAACTAAATACGGAATATTTTTTCTTTTTTTAATAATTGGTTCAGAATAACATCTCTTATCTATTTCTTTTCTAAAGTGTCTAAGTAGACCTTGTACCGGCCAAGCAGAACCTTCGCCAAAAGCACAAATAGTGTGACCCTCAATTTGTTTTGTAACATCTGATAGTAAATCAATATCTTTGTGTGTAGCTTCGCCTTTTGCTGCTCTTTCTAAAATTCTCCACATCCAACCAGAGCCTTCTCTACAAGGAGTACATTGACCACAGCTTTCATGTTTATAAAATCTAGCGATCCTTGCCATACATTTTAAAATATCTTGATCTTTATTAATAACAATAACACCAGCTGTTCCTAATCCACTTTTTTCAGCAACAAGCGAGTCAAAATCCATTTTAAGCGTATCGCATGATGCTTTTGGTATTAGAGGCATCGAAGATCCTCCGGGAATTACAGCTTGTAAATTTTCCCATCCGCCAATCACTCCACCTGCGTGCTTTTCGATTAAATCTTTCAATGATATACCCATTTCTTCTTCTACGTTGCACGGTTTGTTTACATTCCCTGATATGCAAAATATTTTAGTGCCTGTATTTTTAGGTCTTCCCAAAGAAGCAAACCATTTTGCTCCTCTCCTTAGAATTGTTGGAACCACAGCAATAGTCTCAACATTATTTACAATTGTTGGACAGCCGTATAATCCAACTAAAGCTGGAAAAGGTGGTTTAAGTCTTGGCTGACCCTTGTTTCCCTCAAGACTTTCTAACAAAGCAGTTTCTTCTCCGCATATATATGCCCCGGCTCCATAATGAATATAAATGTCCAAATCCCAACCAGAATTACACGCGTTCTTTCCAATTAAATTTTTTTCATATGCTTCGTCTATAGCTTTTTGTAAATACTCTCCCTCTTTTGTATATTCGCCACGAATATAAATATAACATTTGTGTGCATTGACTGCGTAAGCAGTCATTAAACAACCCTCGATTAATTTTTGTGGTTCAAACCTCATTATATCTCTATCCTTACATGTGCCTGGTTCTGACTCATCGGCATTGATAATTAGGTAATGTGGTCTTGAGCCTACTTTTTTTGGAGCAAATGACCATTTAACACCGGTTGGAAAACCGGCGCCTCCTCTTCCCCTTAGTTCAGAAAGTTTAACTTCATTAATTATCCACTCTTTACCTTTAGAAATTAATTCTTTCGTATTCGACCAATCATCTCTTTTAAAAGATTCATTTAAACTAGATCCCAGATCGTTATATAAATTTTTAAAAATTCTGTCTTCTTGCTTAAGCATTATTTATTCCATTACCATTAATTTTATTGTTTTCAGGAGCGCTACTTTTTCTATTTCTAAACGAGCCAGGTTTTATAGGGTCGTCTTGCATAAATGAGTCGAGTATTTTTTCTATATTATTTTTGCTTAAATCTTCATAGTAATCTCTATTTACCTGCATCATTGGTGCATTAACACAAGCTCCTAAACACTCAACTTCGGTCCAAGAACACATGCCGTTTTCAGAAATTGTATTTTCATTTTTAGATATTTTTTTTTGACAGGCCTTAACAATTTCATTTGCACCTCTTAATAGACACGGTGTTGTAGTACAAACCTGAACAAAATATTTACCTACTGGGCTTAGATTATACATTGAATAAAACGTAGCTATTTCATAAACATTTATGTATGGCATTGATAAAAATTTACCTATGTACTTTAGTGCTGCCAAAGGTATCCAATTATCATTTTGATTTTGAGCTAAATAAAGTAAGGGCATAACAGCACTTTTTTTTCTTTCTTTAGGATATTTATTTAAAATATTTTCAGCTAAAACCAAATTTTCTTTTGTAAACTCAAACGTATCAGGTTGCTTGTCGTATACTTTTTTTACACTCATCTATCTACCTCGCCAAAAACTATATCTAAAGATCCTAAAACTGCAGGCACGTCCGCTAACATATGTCCTTTAGTTAAATAATCTATTGCTTGTAGATGTGAGAATCCTGGAGCTCGTATTTTACATCTATAAGGTTTGTTTGATCCATCTGATATTAAATAAACACCAAATTCTCCTTTTGGAGCCTCCACAGAACTATACACCTCTCCCTTTGGAACCCTGTATCCCTCAGTAAATAATTTAAAATGATGAATAAGAGCTTCCATTGACTCTTTTAATTCTTCTTTTTTAGGTGGCGAAATTTTTCCATCTACTGTTTTGATTGGACCTTTGGGTATTTGTTTTAAACATTGTTTAATAATTTTTACGCTTTCACGCATTTCTTCAATTCTACATAAATACCTGTCATAACAATCTCCATTGTTTCCTACAGGTATTTTAAAATCTAAATTTTTATAACATTCATAAGGTTGTGATTTTCTTAAATCCCAAGCTACTCCAGATCCTCTCAACATTACCCCAGAAAAACTATGAGATAGAGCATCTTCTTTTGTTACAATTCCAATATCGACGTTTCTTTGTTTAAAAATTCTATTGTCTGTAAGTAGATTTTCAAGATCATCTATTACTTTAGGAAATTTCTCAGAGAATTTGCCTATATCATTTAAAAGATCGTTTGTAATATCTTGATGAACCCCGCCTGTTCTAAAATAGTTAGCGTGTAACCTAGAACCTGAAGCTCTTTCGTAAAAAGTCATAAGCGTTTCTCGTTCCTCAAAACCCCACAGTGATGGAGTGAGAGCTCCTACGTCTAAGGCTTGAGTAGTGATATTTAGTAGGTGACTTAAAATTCTTCCAATTTCGCAAAATATTACTCTTAAATACTGAGCTCTAATCGGAACTTCTATTTTTAATAACTTTTCAGTTGCTAATGCGAATGCATGCTCTTGGTTCATTGGTGCCACATAATCTAATCTATCAAAATATGGTAAAGCTTGAGTGTATGTTTTATGTTCGATTAATTTTTCTGTACCTCTATGTAACAATCCTATATGTGGATCAACTTTTTCAACAACCTCCCCGTCAAGTTCAAGTATTAGTCTAAGAACGCCGTGTGCAGCAGGATGCTGTGGGCCAAAATTTAAATTCATTGTTTTTTTTTGTTTAGTCATTTTTAACTTTTTCTTTCACCTCTTTAATGTATTTGGTTCCTTCCCACGGGCTGCTAAAATCAAAATTTCTATAGTTTTGTTCAAGCTTTACAGGTTCATAAATAACTTTTTTATCTTTTTCGCTATATCTGACCTCATTAAAGCCTGTTAGTGGGAAATCTTTCCTTAATGGAAAGCCTTTAAAATTGTAATCTGTTAAAATTCTTCTTAGATCTGGATGGTTTTTAAATTTAATTCCGTACATGTCAAAAACTTCTCTTTCCATCCAATTTGCAGATGGATAAATTTTAGTAATTGAGGGAACTTTGCTATCAATTTGAATTTGACTAACAATTTTTATTCTTATGTTGTTTTCATGACTTAATAAAAGATAATATATTTTAAATCTGTCTTCCTCACCTGGAAAATCTACAGCTAAAATATCAATCAACTGTCTAAATTTACATTTACTATCAGTTTTTAAAAATAATATTGTCGAGTAGATGTTTGCGAGCTCTACGTTTATTAAAAGTTCACCGTTTTCTTCCTTGGACTCTTTTATTTTGGAAGTTAGTTCTGAGTTTAACAAATTGTTTAGTTCAGCAAGATTCATTGTGGATTTATCTCTTTTGAGTGCCTTCTCTTCTTATTTTTTTTTGTAGTTGAAGAATTCCGTACAACAAAGCTTCGGCAGAAGGCGGACATCCAGGAACATAAATATCAACTGGAACAATTCTATCACATCCTCTCACTACTGAATATGAGTAATGGTAATAGCCACCACCATTAGCACAGCTACCCATAGATATTACATATCTTGGTTCAGGCATTTGGTCATAAACTTTTCTTAATGGTGCTGCCATTTTATTTGTTAGCGTGCCTGCAACAATCATAACATCTGATTGCCTTGGGGAAGCTCGAGGAGCTGCTCCAAATCTTTCTAAATCGTATCTTGGCATCGATGTCTGCATCATTTCAACGGCGCAACAAGCTAAACCGAAAGTCATCCAATGAAGTGATCCTGTTCTAGCCCAATTTATTAAATTTTCTGATGAAGTCGTTATAAAACCTTTTTCGCTAAAATCTTTTGCAATTTCCTTAAACTCGTCAGGAATACTGTCTTGTCTACTCTTTTGATTAAATAAATTTATTCCCATTCTAATGCCCCTTTCTTCCACTCATAAATAAATCCAACTGTAAGTATAAATAAAAATGCCATCATGGAATAAAATCCAAGTAAACCAATGTTCCCCAAAGAAACTGCCCATGGGAATAGAAAAGCAATTTCTAAGTCAAAAATAATGAACAAAATTGCAACTAAATAGAACCTGACATCAAACTTAATTCTCGAGTCGCTGAAGGGACTAAACCCGCACTCGTAAGCTGATAGCTTTTCTGGATCTGGATTTTTTGGAGATGCTGCGTAATTGATAGCGATAAAGCCGATGCTTAAAGCTAAAGCAATAAATACGAATATTATTATAGATAAGTAATCTGTTAAAAATTCAAATAGCATGTTTTATCAATATCTACCCCAATACCTTAGTTTGGGGATTCTTATATTAATCTTAATAAGATTATATATATCAACTTAATCAAAAGTGTACAGTGACAGATATTCACATTTATCAATTATTTAACTGAAAACGATTATCAATAGTGGCGGGAGTGACCGGGCTCGAACCGGCGACCTCCTGCGTGACAGGCAGGCGCTCTAACCAAACTGAGCTACACCCCCACTGGTGGGCGGTAAAGGACTCGAACCTATGACCCTCTCGGTGTAAACGAGATGCTCTACCAACTGAGCTAACCGCCCCATTAATCAGTCGATCCGAGATATACAACATTAAATTTATAAAGTAAAAACTAAAAAAAAAATAATGTAAATTGAGCATTAATAAATGTATGCTTATTTAAATGATAATTCAGTGTAATTCATGTGACAAGAAATTCAGCGTTCCTGATGGAGCTATTACTGAGGCTGGGCGACTGGTACAATGCAGTTCCTGTGGAAATAAATGGACACAATATCCATTAAAAAAAACTCCAGAAATTGTTAAAACACCACCAATAGTTACCAAAGCAGCTCCAAAGAAAAAAACTCAAAAACGTAAAGGTCCTGCACCGTATTCTAAAGAATATATGCAAGAAAAATGGGGGACCTCAATTGAGAAATATGCTGTAGATAAAGGTCTTACTAGTAAAGTCAAAAAGGTAAAAACAACAACAAAAATTCAGAAACAACCGAAATCAAAAACTATCGAAAAACCGGGATTTGGTTTTTTCAATTATATTATCACCTATTCAATTTTATCAATTTTTTTTATAGGAATTCTAAACTTTGAGAGAAGCAGAATTGGGAGAAAGTTTCCTGTTCTTGAGCCTTATATAGATCATTTTTTTGAATCTTTAGAGATATTTAAAATACTCATTTTAGATTTTTTTAGGTAAGTTTAATGAAAAATAAACAGTCTTCATTGTGGGTAGCAAATGAAGCTCTAAGAAAAGATTCAAATCTTTATAATTTTTGTAAAGTATTGAATAAAAAAAAGTTATACAAAAAAAAAGAAAATTTTAACGATCTATGGAAATGGTCTGTAAGAAAACCTGAGGTTTTCTGGTCAGAGGTTTGGAACTTTACTAAGATAAAGGGAATTAAGGGAAAAAAAATTATAAAAAAAAATAAAATATTTTATAAAAATAATTTTTTTCCAGATTCTAAGTTAAATTACGCTGAAAATCTTTTGTCCAAAAGAAACAACGAAATAGCTCTGAACTTTTTTTCTGAGTCTGGTATTAAAAAAAATATTAAGTGGAATGATCTATTCAAGAACGTTTGTAAATTATCAGCTTATTTTAAAAAAATTGGATTAAAAGAGAAAGAGAGAGTTGCAGCATATGTCCCTAATACAATAGAAGCTGTTATTTCTTTTTTAGCTTCTTCTAAAAATGGATTGGTTTGGTCTTCTTGCTCTCCTGATTTTGGAACTGACGGTGTTATTGATAGATTTAATCAAATAAAACCCAAAGTTTTGATTACTTGTGATTATTATTTTTATAATGGTAAAAAGATTAATATAATTGAAAAAATACCAAATATTTTAAAAAAAATTAAATCGATACGAAAGATTATAGTTTTTCCATACTCAGATAAATTTACAAAAAAAATAAATCCTAAGTATATTGATTTTTATAGTATTATTAAAAGTTCTCCAATTGATAATACTTTTAAAAAATTTGATTTTAATCATCCGCTTTATATCTTGTACTCAAGTGGAACTACTGGAGCGCCCAAATGCATTACTCATGGCGCTGGGAACGTCCTTATTGAGCATAATAAAGAGTTCTCCTTACACTGTAATATTAAAAATAATTTTAAAGTTTTTTATTATACGACTACTGGCTGGATGATGTGGAATTGGTTGGTGGGAGCACTTTCGTCTGGATCAAGTCTATTTTTATACGACGGATCACCAACTTATCCCTGCAAGGACTCTTTAATAAAGTTTTGCTCCGGAGAAAATATTAATTTATTTGGGGTCAGCGCTAAATATATTGATTTTCTAAAAAAAGAAAATTTTAATTTTAATAAATTAAAATTACCTGAGTTAAAAATTATAGCTTCAACAGGCTCACCGCTTGTTAAAGAGTGTTTTGAGTATGTTTATAAAAACATTAAAAAAGATGTTCATTTAACATCTATAAGTGGTGGTACAGACGTTGTTGGATGTTTAGTTCTTGGAAATATTTTTTCAAAAGTGTATGCCGGTGAAATTCAGGGCGAAAGTTTAGGAATCGATGTGGATATTTTTGATGAAAATGGAAAAAAGGTTTCAAAAAACAAAAAAGGAGAATTGGTAATAAAAAAACCATTTCCAACAATGCCAATTAAGTTTTGGAACGACCCGAAAAATAAAAAGTATAAAAATGCATATTTTACAAAATATAAAAATATTTGGCACCATGGAGACTTTATTCAAAAGACCAAAAATGGAGGCTTTATAATTTATGGAAGGTCAGACGCTACATTGAACCCTGGTGGAGTAAGAATAGGAACGGCTGAAATATACAGACAGGTAGAAAAAATTAATTTTATTCGTGAAAGTCTTGTAGTCGGTCAAGAGAGAGATGGTGATGTTAAAATTTTACTTTTTGTTGTAATGAATAATAAAAATAAATTGAGCGATTCAGACATAAATTTCATTAAGAAAAAAATTAAAAAAGATTGTTCTCCAAAACACGTACCTCATAAAGTAATTAAGATTGATGAAATACCAAGAACAAAAAGTGGTAAAATTGTTGAGTTAGCTGTAAAAAAAGCTATTCATGGAAATAAAATTGAAAATTTACAAGCACTTGCAAATCCTAGAAGTATTAATTTTTTTAAAAAACTTTATAAAAGTAATTTGTTAAATGAATAATAAATTTGAAATTCAAGATATATTAGTAGCTGTAGATGAAATTTTAAATAACAAAAAAACATCAACAAAAAAAAAATTTAATAATCGAAAAGATGAAGCTTTGTTATTAAGTGATGAAGTTAAAACTAAAAAAAATAAAGATGACATTCCGTCAGACACAGAAAAGATTATATTAGAAGCGGAAAAATTTCTTAAAAAGTAAAGCTATTGCTCTAAATCTTTAATACTTACGAAGTTACTTGATATTTGATTATTATTATTTTTTATATCTTCAAAAAAGTTCCAAGCTAATACGAGAACCGTGCTGTTATTATCAGACACTTTATCTTTGCTAACAATTGGAATTTTAACGCCAGGTATATACTTTCCATGTTTTAGTTTATTATCCTCAACTATAAACTCTATTTCATCTGAAACGCCAAAAAAATTAAGTGCTGTTGTGGCTTTTGCTGGAGATCCATAACCAATTAATCTCTTATTGTTGTTCCTTAACTTTTCAATATTTTTTTTAACATTGTTTTTGATTTTATAAATCTTTTCACCAAATTCTTGATAAGTTTTATATTTTTTTAAACCAAACTTTTCTTCTTCTTTTAATAGATTGCTTACACTCTTATCAATTTTTGCTTTTTTATCTTTTTTTATAAAAATTCTAAGAGATCCACCATGCGTATCTATTCTCTCGGCTTTAACGATTTTTGCTTTAAACTGATCAAAAAAGTTGACCAATGAAGTAAGAGACCAATAATTGTAATGTTCATGATAAATGTTATCAAATGTTAGATCTTGTAATGTATTTAATAAGTACTGAACTTCGATTACTATGTTACCTTTGTTGCTCAAAAGTTTAAGCATACAATCAGCCATTTCTTTTAAATTATCTGAATGGGCAAATACATTTGAAGCTAAAATAACATCCGCATTTTTTTTTATTTTTTTCAGATTTTTTAGACTTAAAAAACAGTTTACTGTCTTAATTCCATTTTTATTTGCAAGTTTTGATAGATTTTTGGCAGGTTCAACGCCCAGAATTTTTTTAAAACCTAAATCTTTAAATGGTTTGAGAGCTACACCATCGTTACTACCAATATCGATTATATATGACTTTTTTGGTGATAATTTAAACTCTTTTGCGTAATGTTTTGCTGCATCCTCGAAATGTTTTCTAAATGATTGAGATGTGGATGAGGTATATAAATAATTAGAAAACATCTTTTTTGGATCAACAGAAACTGATAATTGGCAGTTATGGCAATTTGGACAATAATTTAATTCTAAAGGGTATAGTTCACATTCGTCATTTTTATTATTAAGTAAATTATTCGCTAAAGGTTGATAACCTAATGACACAACTCTTTTTAAATTGGTCTCACCACAACATCTACAACTGAATTTATAGCTATCTAATAATAATTTTTTCTCTTTTTCACTAACAATATTATGTTTTATTGTATGAGTAACACCATAATTATCGTGATCTCTTTCTCCCCTAACTAAATTTAAAAAAGTAGTATCTTTTGAAAATACCATAGTGTGGGCAACATTTGGTTTTATCACAGATAATTGTCCCTCATTAACAACTTGCGTAATTTTTGGTGAATTTGGATTTAATAAATCCTGAAAAACTTCAATAATTTGACCATTAGTGAACAAACATTTTTGTTCTTGTTGTGGATGATAGTGGTTTGCTCTCATGGTACCTTTTTTTGAATGAATGAGACCTATTAAGTTTATTGGTTCAGTAAGTTCGTGATTGCTAATTTTGCCTCTTTGATCAACATATTCATTTTCACCATCTTTAACATACTCTAAATCTTTAATAAAAATTTGAGTTGACCACTTAAATATCATTTCTTTTAAGCTTTCCTCTAAAGAATAAAGAAATTTAAAACCAGTTTTTAAAAGTTTTTGATTAGATAAGGAATAACCTGGATTTGGAATTTTATCATTAGTTTTAATAATTTCTAATTTAGAATTTATTTTTTTGCAAAGACTTGCTACATCTTCTACAGTGATTGAATCTTTTGAAACATTAAAAATTTCTTTCTGAATTTCGTCTTTTTCTTCCATAAATTTAAAACATCTCGCAGTATCAATTAATGGAACAAGGGCTTTTAATTGTTTTCCACCACCGAAAAGTCTAATTGTTCCATTTTGTGATGCAATCTTGGCAAATAAGTTTGGCATTATATTTAATCTCATAGTGTCACTTGAATATCCATACACAGAGGCAAGTCTTAGAATTATATAATTTTTTCCAGATTTTTTAATTTGTTCTTCATTATCATCTTTACTTTTTGCATATGGTAATATTGGTAATTTTTCAAAGTCCTCCCTGATGTCATTTACTAAATCTTGTTTGCCCTCAAAAACAACATGTGTTGATGGAAATATAATTTTGCAGTTTTGTGATGTTTCTGACAGCACAACTTCTGTTCCTTTTTCCGCAATATCTCTTAACTCTTTATCTCTTTCCTCATTTAATTCTAATTCAGTTCTAGGAACATCAGTAACTCCCGCTAAATGGTGAACGATGTCTGCTTCGTTTAAATACTTTTTAACTTCATCTATTTTTCTAATATCTGCATGAACAAAGTTCATATTCCATTTTCTTAATTGATTCACTCTCTCAGATATAAATCGGTTATCGATTACTGTGATTTGATTGTTCCAGCTTTCGCCAGAGTAGATTTTGCATATTTCGGTTCCGATATATCCAATACCGCCAGTAATGACTATTTTTTTCATTTTTTTAATTATCGATGTAAATGTGTTTGTTTAGTGATCTTAAACAATTAATGAGCGCTTGTAACTTCTGATTTTTCTTTATTTTTATTTGAAACTTGATCTATTTCTACCCATTTAACTGGTTTGAGTTCTTTTGTGAGTGCATGTTTAAGCACTTCTTCGACAGTTTTTACACTTACTATTTCAATACTATTTCTTATCGTTTCGGGGATTTCAATTAAATCCTTTTGATTATCGAATGGAATTAAAACCTTTTTAATACCAGCTCTATGTGCTGCTAGTAATTTTTCCTTTAAACCTCCGATTTGTAGAACATTTCCTCTTAAGGTAACTTCACCTGTCATTGCTACATCTTTATTAACTGGGATTCCAGTTATTGAAGATATTATAGAAGTTACTATAGCAATACCAGCAGATGGACCATCTTTGGGGGTCGCTCCTTCAGGTACGTGGATATGGAAATCTTTTTTTTCAAAAAGCGGTGGCACTATTCCAAATTCTACAGACTTATATCTAACAAAAGATTTTGCTGCTTTTACTGACTCTTGCATTACTTCACCAAGCTTGCCTGTTATTTGCATTTTTCCTTTGCCAGGCATGTTGACTGACTCTATTTTAAGTATTTCTCCGCCAACTTCAGTCCAGGCAAGACCGGTTGAAACTCCAATTTTATTTTCACTTTCGATCTCACCATAATTGTATTTCTTAACTCCAAGAAAGCTATTTACATCTTTTTCTAATAATTCTTTCTCTATTTTTTCACTTGAATCTATTTTTTTAACTGTCTTTCTAGCAATTTTTGAAATTTCCCTCTCTAAATTTCTTACTCCAGACTCTCTTGTATAATCTCTTATAATTTTTTTTATAACTTTCTCAGATATTTTCCATTCATTGTCTTTCAATCCATTATCTTTACTCTGTTTAGGTATTAAATATTTTTGAGCAATGTTAGTTTTTTCATCTTCTGTATAACCAGGTATTCTTATTATTTCCATTCTGTCCAGCAAAGGAGGTAATATGTTTAGAGTGTTTGCTGTTGTAACAAACATTACATCGGATAAATCATAATCAACTTCAAGATAGTGGTCGTTAAATTGTTTATTTTGCTCTGGATCTAATGCCTCCAGTAAAGCAGAAGATGGGTCACCTCTATAATCACTTCCGACCTTATCAATTTCATCTAATAAAAATAATGGATTTTTGGTTCCTGCTTTTTTCATCATTTGAATAATTTTTCCAGGGAGAGAGCCTATATAGGTTCTTCTATGACCTCTAATTTCTGCTTCATCTCTGACTCCGCCTAAAGATATTCTAACAAATTTTCTTCCTGTTGCTCTTGCTATAGATTTTCCTAAAGAGGTTTTGCCAACTCCAGGAGGGCCTACTAAACAAAGTATTGGGCCTTTCAATTTTTCTATCCTTTTTTGAACTGCTAAAAACTCAATAATTCTCTCTTTAACTTTATCCAAACCATAGTGATCTTCATCTAAAATCTGTTGTGCAGATTTTAAATCTTTGATAATTTTGCTCTTATTACTCCAAGGTAGATCTATCATCCAATCAAGATAATTTCTTACTACAGTTGCTTCTGCAGACATTGGACTCATAGATTTCAATTTTTTTAATTCAGATAAGCATTTAGATTGTGCTTCTTTTGTCATTTTAGCTTTTAAAATTGAACTACTTAGATTTGAGACCTCGTCCTTACCTTCTTCGATTTCTCCTAATTCTTTTTGTATGGCTTTTAACTGTTCATTTAAATAGTATTCTCTTTGGGTTTTCTCCATTTGGTTTTTAACTCTTCCTCTTATTTTTTTCTCCATACTTATAACGCTAGTCTCTTTCTCAATAATTTCATAAATTCTTTCTAATCTTTTCGTAATATCAAAAATTTCTAATAATTTTTGCTTTTCAAAAATGGAAACATTGAGATTAGATGAGATATTATCTGATATATCTGATGTTTTAGATAAAGATTTTAGGTTTTTTGTGAAATCACCCAAATCTTTTTTGCTTAAATTTGATAACTTTTCAAATTTTTTAATTAAGCTTGTTGCTAAAGCTTTGCTTTGATCCGTGTCACCAACGGTTGATACTATTTCAATTTCACAATTTAAATATTTTTTTTCTTCATTTTTTATCGATTTGATTTTTACTCTCTCAATACCTTCAACTAAAACTTTTACTGTTCCATCTGGAAGTTTAAGTAATTGAAGAATTTTACTTAGACATCCGTAGGAATAAATATCTTGTTCTTTAGGATCGTCTACTTCAGAGTTTTTTTGAGCAACTAGAACTATTGATTTATCTGATTTCATAACCTCTTCAAGAGCTTTAATAGATTTTTTTCTTCCAACAAAAAGAGGTACTACTGTTGAAGGAAAGATAACTATATCTCTAAGAGGCAGTAATGGTTTGAAATTTTCAAGACTCATATTTTGAATATGGATATTAAAAGCAGTTATTTCAAGTGAAATTTAAGCCACAGATGTGGATTTGGCTTTCGAATAAGTAATTATAGGCTCAGATTTGCCTTTAACTACTGATTTATCAACTGTGACCGATTCTACATTCTCCATATCTGGAAGAGAAAACATTGTTTTTAATAATAAAGACTCCAATATAGACCTCAAACCTCTTGCTCCTGTTTTTTTGCTAATTGCCTTTTTGGATATTTCTATCAAAGCCTCGTCTCTAAATTCCAATTTTACGTCTTCAAACTCAAAAAGCCTTTTGTATTGTTTTAGCAAAGAGTTTTTTGGTTCCTTTAAAATTTTTACCAAAGATTTTTCATCTAATTCTTTTAGTGTAGCTATAATTGGCATCCTGCCAATAAATTCCGGTATGAGACCATATTTAATTAAATCTTCTGGTTCTAATTTTTTTATAATTTCAGAAATTGTTGACTCCTCACTGCTTTTTACTTTAGCACCAAAACCAATAGAAGTTCCTTTGCCCCTATTTTCAATAACTTTATCTAATCCCGCAAAGGCTCCACCACAAATAAAAAGTATATTTGTAGTATCAACTTGTAAAAATTCTTGCTGAGGGTGTTTTCTTCCACCTTGTGGTGGAACACTCGCAATAGTTCCTTCCATTATTTTTAACAAAGCTTGCTGCACCCCTTCACCCGAAACATCTCTAGTTATTGATGGGTTTTCTGACTTTCTGCTTATTTTATCAACTTCATCAATATAAACAATTCCTTTTTGGGCTTTTTCAACATTGTAGTCCGCTGCTTGTAAAAGTTTTAAAATTATATTTTCTACATCTTCTCCAACATAACCAGCCTCAGTTAAAGTTGTTGCATCTGCCATTGTAAAAGGTACATCCAAAATTCTAGCAAGTGTTTGAGCTAATAGAGTTTTTCCACACCCTGTTGGTCCAACTAAAAGTATATTAGATTTAGATAATTCGACGTCTTTGTTAGATTTATTTTCGTGGCTTAATCTTTTGTAATGATTATGAACAGCAACAGATAAAACTTCTTTAGCGTGAGTCTGTCCAATTACATAATCATCTAATATTTTACAAATTTCTCTTGGCGTTGGAACGCCTTCTTGATGTTTTATTAAAGAACTCTTATTTTCTTCTTTAATAATATCCATACATAATTCAACACATTCATCGCAAATAAATACAGTTGGTCCTGCGATAAGTTTTTTGACTTCGTGCTGGCTCTTTCCACAAAAAGAGCAATAAAGTATATTTTTATTATTTTTTTCCGACATAACGAATCACTAAACTAATTTTAAATCTAAGTGTTTAACAAGGCAAGCAGAAGTTGAAAGCTAATCTATATATTGTGTATTATTTTCTTTTTTCAACTACAGAGTCTATTAGTCCAAAATCTTTAGCCTCTTCAGGAGTCATAAAATTATCTCTTTCCAAGGCTTGGGAAATTTCCTTAACAGATTTACCTGTATGTCTTGAATAAATTTTATTTAATCTCTCTTTTAAAGCTAAAATTTCTTTTGCATGAATTTGAATATCAGTAGCTTGACCCTGAAATCCTGCTGACGGTTGGTGCACCATTATTCTTGAATTTGGTAAGGAAAATCTCTTTCCCTTTTCACCGGCAGATAATAAAAAAGATCCCATTGATGATGCTTGACCTATGCAAAGTGTTGAAACAGGTGATTTTATATATTGCATGGTATCATAAATACCTAAGCCTGAAGTAACTAATCCGCCGGGACTATTAATATAAAAAAAAATTTCTTTTTTAGGATTCTCAGATTCTAAAAACAAAAGTTGTGCTGTGACAAGGGAGGCCACTGTATCGTTTACGCCGCCCACTAAAAAAACAATTCTTTCCTTTAACAATCTTGAATAAATATCGAAAGCTCTCTCACCTTTAGTTGTTTGCTCTACAACCATTGGAACAAGATTATTTAATTGTTCTTCTATTTTACGAATCATGGCAATAAGGGTTATACAATTTAAAACAGCTTTTAGCTATTTCTTTTTACTTTTTTTTTTAATTTTTGATTTTTTAACGTTTTTTTCTTTATCACTCTTATGATCGTGATCATGGGTATGAGATTTTAATATATCCTCAGCTTCTTTGGTGGTTATATTTTTTTTATTAAGTGTAATTTTATTTTTAATTAAATCTAATATCTTTTCTTCATATAAAGCTCCTCTTAAACTTGAAACAGCGCTTGGGTTTTTTTGATAATAATCCATTACCATTTTTTCTTGACCAGGCATGGTTTTAATTTGTTTTTGTATTTCATTTTTAATTTCATTCTCATCTATTTTTAAATTATTAGATTGAGCAATTTCATTTAGCAATAATCCAACTTTTATTCTTGATTTTGCCAGTTTAGTATTTTTTTCTTTATTTTTTTGTTCATCTTCTTTTTTTTGATTTTTGGTTAATAATTTTGCCTCTTGATCAACTAAGTTTGGTGGTAGCTCCATTGAGTGAGATTTTTCTAATTGTTCTAAGATGTTTTTTTTTGTAATTATATTTAAACTATTTTTATATTCATTTGAAATTTGCTTTGTAATTAAACTTTTCAGATCTTCTAAATTTTTAGCACCCATTTTTTTTGCAAAATCATCATTAATTTTTGTGTCAATAGGTTTTTTTATATTTATAATTTTACAGTCAAAATTTGTTTTTTTATTTACTAATTCTTTTTTTGGAAAATTTTGTGGAAGATTAACAATCACTGTTTTGCTTTCATTTTTTTTTGCTCCCAAAAGCTGGTCATCAAAACCTTTTATAAAAAGGTCTCTACCTAAAATTAATTGAACATTTTTTCCCTTGTTTCCCTCAAACTGTTTTCCGTCGATTTTACCTTCGTAATCAAAAATAACCATGTCTCCTTTTTCTGTTTTTCCATTTTCATTTTTATCTTCAAAATTTTGCTGACTTTTAGCTATTTCACTAATTCTTTTATCAATAATATTTTTTTCAATCTCAATGTTGTATTCGGTTGCCTTGATTGTGTTTAGTGGTTTTACTTTAATTTCCGGTAAGGTTTCTAATTCAATTGTATAATCTAAATCCTTTCCCTCTCCAAATGTTTTCAAATCAATTTTTGGTTGGCCTGCTACTTTGATTTTATTATCTTCAATGGCTTTTGATGATGTTTCTTTTAAAATACCGTCTATTACTTCGCCGTATACTGCTTTTCCAAATTGATTTTTTATAATATTAGTTGGAACTTTTCCTGGTCTAAAACCTTTTAATTGGACTTTGTTTTGAAGTTCATTAAGTTTTTCGTCTAGTTTTTTCTGTATAGTTTTTTTATCAACTAAAACAGATAAAATAGTTTTAAAACCTTTTTTAGAATTTACTTTTACTTTCATAAATATTGGTGGGCAAGAAGAGACTCGAACTCTTAAGCCTTGCGGCACTAGTTCCTAAGACTAGCGCGTATACCAATTCCGCCACTTGCCCATTAAATTAATTTTATAACAAAAGTTTATAACAACTATTGCTTTTTTGTGAAACTATAAAGTAGTGAATAAAAGACAATATAAAGAATTAATAATGAAAAAAACCAATATTTACAAATTAACCCGTTATCCAAGAAAAAAACTGCTGGTAAAATTAAAGAAGTATAAATTGCATTTATTAAAAGTGAATTTAAATAGTTGGTATCTTTAAACTTCAAAGAATTGGCTAAAAAACTGTAAGTTAACATATGCAAATGTGATCTATCTGGTTTCAGGGGTGATTTTTTTAAATATAATTTTCTGAAAAAAGAAAAGAAAACCTCAAAAAATAAGTAAAATAAAAGTATACAAAAAAAGAATGATGAAATCTGAGGATTTAAATTATTTGTATTTATTATATTAAAAGCTAACAATGACCCAAATAAATATGAACCACTATCTCCCAAAAACATGGTTGCTTTAGGAAAGTTAAAAAGTAGAAAAGATATCAAAACAACAATCTGAGCAGTAATTACCATTGCCAGGTCTTGGTTTTCATTATTTAAATTTATATATAAAAGTATAAAATTTATTATAAGTAGGTGAATTGTTAAAAGCCCATTAAAACCATCTACAAGATTAGCCCCATTAATTATAAATAAAAAACAAATTAAGATAAAAAATGACGAAAAAAACCAATTTTTCATCAATAAATTTAAAAAATTAAGATCAAGAGAAATAATATTTATTGAGAAAAAATATATGAAAAAATATAATAAAATTGACATTATTAGCAGTCTGTAAATTGCTCTTAAACTTAATTTTAAATCTTCTAAAAAGCCCAAAAAAAACATCGCTATAGTCAAGACCAAATAGTCTAGTAAAATTTTTTGAAATAAAAAATAATAAAGAGTAAAAAATAAACCTAATGATAAAAAAGACGCTAAGCCTCCACTTCTTACGGTTGGATATTGATGAAAGGCCTGAGGTTTTTCAAAATCCTCATCTAATAAAGCCCCATTTTTAATTTTGTAAGAAAATTTGTTTGTTAGTAGGGCTACAAAAAAACTTAACAAAGATATTACAGATAAAAGACTTAATGAGGCTGAACTGTTTGGCATTTTATTCTTGAATCCCTTTATTGCCCCTTTTTACCATAAATATTCCAGAAATAATAATTATAAGAGATACTAAAACCTTCCAAGTTATTTTCTCATCCATAATTATATATCCAAAAAAAACACCAAAAATTGGTATCAGATAAGCAACTTGAGTTTGAAAAACCATACCAACTTTGGTTAATATATGAAATCTGAGCAACCATGCTACGCCTGTTGGAAACACACCCAAATAAATTAATGCAGCAGTAGACTCCATTGACGGTTTTAAATTTGCCCAAGGTTCCTGATATAAGCAAAAAGGTATAAGAAAAATAAATGACCACAAAATTGTGGACGTTGAGACATTCTCGTTACCTTCGTTTTTCAAAAATTTTAATGTTAAAATACCCCCAACTACATAAAAAGTTGACCCGCAAAGAATAATTAAAACATAAAATAAATTACTTTCACTAATAACTAATTTATCAAAAAATAAAAAAACAATACCTAAAAAACCAATTAAGACCCCTATTGATTTGAAAATATTAAGCTTTTCATTTTTTGTGAAAAAATGAGCTAGTAAAGTTCCACTAAGTGGGGTAGTGCTCATCAAAATCGCAGATAGATAACTGTCAACAACATTTGTTCCATATGCAATTAGTAGAAATGGTATTGTAATATTTGTTAGCCCAACAATGGCATACATTTTCCAATTATTTGAAAAGGCTAAGATTTTAATTTTTTTGTAAAAGCAGTAGAGACCTAGAGCAACTAGTGCAAAAAATACCCTAAGAAAAACCAAAGTTACAGGATCGTATGTGTAAGTAGCTATTTTAATATTAAAAAATGCTGATCCCCAAATCGCTCCTAATAAAATTAATAAAGCTACATCAATAGTTTTTGGTTCTTTCATTCAATTATCTCTGCTTCTTCTCCGCTTGTTAATTTTACTAATTCTAAATAGGTAATTTTAAATACACAATCAGGATGACCTGCGGCACCATACACGTAATTAAATCTACTTAAAGATTTATCTACAATAGTATTCAATTTTTTTAAATAACCTATTGGTGCAACACCACCTATTGAAAACCCAGTATGATCTTTAACCTCATTAGCGTTTGCCATGGCAACATCTTTTTTGTTTAAAATTTTCTTGAGTTTATTTAGTGAGCATCTTTTATCACCTGATACTAAGCAAACCAAAAATTCGCCTTCGGCTTTAAACACTAGGCTCTTTACAATGGCGCCTAATTGGCATTTTAAGCTACTTGCGGCATCTTTTGCAGTTCGTGCAGTTTCATCTAAAGCAATAATTTTTAGATTTTTATCAAAATCTCTTAGGGACTTCCCTACTCTTTTTACTGTTTCTTTATTTAATAATTCGCTCATCTTTTTAATCTTTTTAATGCAAATGGAATACCTTTAATCAAATCCTCAGAAATTAAACCTATGCCATTTTTTTTTGCAATATCTCCATGTAACCAAGCTCCGGCAGCTGCGGCCTCTACCATTGACATCTTGTTGTCTCCAACGAGACTAGCAATTATCCCTGCTAAAACATCGCCTGATCCAATAACGGCTAACTCGCTTGAAGAATGTGAATTTTTTATAATTTTTTTATTCGATCCTATCAATGTTATATTTCCTTTAAGTAATATATTTGACTTAGATAACTTTAAAAATTTAAAAACTTTTTCCTTGTTTTCCAAACTCTTTTTTATTGTTGGAAAAAGTCTGTGAAATTCAGCTTTATGTGGAGTAATGAGCTTATATTTATCTAAATATTTTAAAAGTTTTTTTGTTTTGTTTTTATAAGAATTTAAAGCGTCAGCATCTAAAATTACGTATTTTATATGTTTCAAAATTTCCTCAGTAAATTTCATTGTTTTTGTATTGTCTCCTGCGCCTGGACCAACTAACGCGACTGATGTTGTTTTGCACTCTTTTTTAAGAAAACTTTTTAGATACGAAATATTATTAATTTCAATTTTAAGAGCAGATGGAAATTTTATCGATAAAATTTGTATAGTTTCTTTAGTACAAATAATTTTGACTGACCCAACGCCAACCCTTAAGCAGGCTTCAGCAGCAAGAATTGTTGCTCCAATCATATTCTTTTGACCGCCAAGAATAAGCACTCTGCCTCTTGAATATTTATTGCCAGATTTTTTTTTCCATGGAAATTTTTTAATCCAAATTTTAGGGCTATTTTTAATCAATTTCATTCAATTAGGAATTGTATAATGTAAAAAACGCATAGCAGCCATATATTTTTTTAGTCTACTTGAAATGTAAAAATTTGGTAATGTAAAACGATTTTTCAAACAATTTGAAAGGGATTTATGAGTGCTAGTTCAGTTAAAAAGATTATAAAAGATAAAGAGATCGAATACGTAGATCTAAGATTTACAGACCCAAGAGGAAAACTTCAACATGTTACTATGGATGCAACAATAGTTGATGAAGATATGTTGAACGAAGGAGTTTTCTTTGATGGTTCATCTATCGCTGGATGGAAAGCAATCAATGAGTCCGATATGATTCTGAAACCAGATTTATCGA
This sequence comes from uncultured Pelagibacteraceae bacterium, assembly GCA_902519465.1. Classification (GTDB taxonomy): domain Bacteria; phylum Pseudomonadota; class Alphaproteobacteria; order Pelagibacterales; family Pelagibacteraceae; genus Anoxypelagibacter. Next base: position 5,181 of record CABYJW010000011.1, on the reverse strand, counting down.
GAACAGTTGTAGACCCTTTTACTACACACAATACACTTAATATTTTTTGTGACATTCTAGACGCAATTAAAAAAGATCCCTACGAAAGGGATCCAAGGGGTACAGCAAAAAAAGCAGAAGAATATTTAAAGAAAACTGGTGTGGGAGATAAAGCCTACTTCGGACCAGAACCAGAATTTTTTGTTTTTGATGATGTTAGATATTCAAACGATATGAATCATACAGGATTTCAAATAGATAGTTCTGAAGGTCCATATAACACTGGAAAAAAATATGAAAATGGAAACATGGGTCACAGACCAGGTATCAAAGGTGGTTATTTCCCAGTTCCACCTGTTGATAGTGCCCAGGATATGAGAAGTGAATATTTAAAAGCAATGAAGGACATGGGAATTAAAGTTGAAAAACATCACCATGAAGTTGCTCCGAGCCAACATGAGCTTGGAATGTATTTTGGGACATTAGTTGATCAAGCAGATAACCTTCAACTTTACAAGTACGCAGTACACATGGTTACACATTCATTTGGTAAGACAGCAACTTTTATGCCTAAACCCGTAAAAGGGGACAATGGTTCTGGAATGCACTGTCACCAATCAATATGGAAAGGAAGTACAGCGGTATTTTCTGGAAATAAATATGCAGGTTTATCGGATACAGCATTACACTACATCGGAGGAATATTAAAACACGCTAGAGCGATAAATGCTTTCGCCAATGCAACAACTAATAGTTATAAAAGATTAATACCAGGCTTTGAAGCGCCTGTATTATTGGCATACTCAGCAAGAAACAGATCTGCATCTTGTAGAATTCCAATTACACAAAGTAAAAAAGCTGCTAGATGTGAAGTTCGTTTCCCTGATGCAGCTGGAAACCCTTACTTAACATTTTCTGCATTATTAATGGCAGGTCTTGATGGAATTAAAAATAAAATCGATCCAGGTAAATCTTTGGATAAAGATTTGTACGCTTTAAGTGAAACTGAAGTTAAAAAAATTCCAACAGTTTGCGGTTCTTTAAGAGAGGCTATGGAGAGCTTAGACAAAGATAGAAAATTTTTAACTCAAGGCAATGTTTTCACTGACGATCAAATAGATGCTTACATTGCACTTAAATATGAAGAGATTTATAATTTTGAGCACACTCCACATCCAATGGAGTTTCAAATGTACTACAGCTGCTAAAAGTGAATATATTTAAGGTGTGACAATTTTTTAAATAATTATGTGAAATAAAGGAGTATATTTTTTTTATGAAAAAGTTTTTTATATCATTAATCCTGGCTAGCTCTGTAATAATATCGTCTTTTGCAGCTGGTCATATAACAAAGGCGCAAAAAGAAAATGCCATCGAATGTCTTGGTCATTATACTGCTACCGCTGTATTGCCAGCAGATACAGTTGAGGTAAAGGATATTGAGATAGCTTTAGCCGCATCTAAAGTAATCAGGGAATACCTTAACAAAGAAGGTATTAAAAATGATGAAATCAACAAAGGAATGAATGTTTATGTAGATAAAGTTTACGGTAAACCTTTCAATAAAAAAAAGAATAGTGAATGTAATAAATCTACTTACGAACTAATTCCTGGTTCAAAAGAAGAAATAGAAAAATTATCAAGAACAATTTACCAAGGTTAAATAAACACAATGTCCATAATAGAAAAATTAGTTAAAATAGTAAATGAAGGTGATACTAATGGTGCTAAAGAACTTATGCACGATGATTTTAAATTCTTGATGCACTCATCTGGAAAGACTTTGTCTAAAGATGATGTGGTTAAGTGGGTTGGAATGAAAGATGTTAAGTTAGATAAGCATAGAATTCTTTATGAGAATAATGAAGTTGGATTTATGCATGCCTTTGCAAGTTATAATGATGGTAATAAAGAAGCAGTTATGTCTTATTACAAGTTTAAAGATGGAAAAATAGTTCACCAAGAAACTGGTGCTACGAAGCTTCCAAAATAGATTTCAAATTTACTTTTTTAAAATTCTACTGTCAGCTATTTTGCCCTTGTTGATACCTTTTTTAATTGTATATTCAAAGGTGCCATTGGCGCCTTTATGAACAGCTTTGATTTTATTTTTAAAAAGAGTTTTTTCTTTTTCTTTTTCTACTCTTTGTCTAGCAAAGCTTTCAAGATGTTTAGTATCTCTCATTGAGTCGTTATACCTTAAATGACTCTCCGCAACCACAACGTTCAGTTTCGTTAGGATTTTTAAATACAAATTGTGAGGAAAACTTGTCTTTCTTATAGTCCATTTCGGTTCCCAGAAGGTACATTACTGCGTTGGCATCAATAAAAACTTTAACTCCTTTGTCTTCGATAATTTCTTCGTTCTTCTTGGCTTCTTTCGCATACTCCATCATATAAGACATTCCTGCACACCCGCCAGATTTAACACCAACTCTAACTCCAATAGTTGTATTATCAGCTTTTGACATTATTTCTTTAATTCTATTTGCGGCGTTGTCGCTTAATTTAATTACTTGTTGGCTCATAAATTTAATTCTAATTTAGCAGCTTCTGACATTTTGGATTTATCCCATGGTGGGTCCCAAACTAAATTTAATTTAACATCAGAAACACCCTTAACATTCATTATATATTCCTTAACCTGTTTTGGCAAACTATCAGCTACAGGGCAATTAGGTGTTGTTAAAGTCATATCTACTTTTACATTATTTTTTTTGTCAATTTCTATCTTGTATATTAGGCCCAGCTCGTAAATATTTACGGGTATTTCAGGATCGTAGACTTTTTTTATTTCTTTAATAATTTTTTGTTTTAAATCACTCATTTATTAGTTTTCTGTATTTACTATTTTTTTACTTCCTTTTACCGCCTCTAAAAATGTATGCCATGCTAAAGTAGCACATTTGACTCTCATTGGAAATCTCTTAACCCCAGATAGAGACATCATGGTTGTGTTTTCAGTATCGCTCAGACTGTTCATGCTAAGTTTTGAACCTTTTTTAATCATATTTAAAAAATCTTCTTGAATTTTTTTGGCTACATTAAATTCTTTTCCCTTAATTATCTCTGTCATTATTGAAGCAGATGCCATTGATATCGCACAACCTTCGCCTTCAAAAGAAATATTTGCCAATTTCTTTTCATTGTCCAACTTTAAATAAATATGAACTTTATCACCACAAAGTGGATTATGTCCTTTAGCATCTTTATTAAAGTCCTTACATATATTTTTGTTTCTTGGATTTTTTCCATGATCCAAAATTATCTCTTGATATAATTCCTTAATATCCATTTAATTATTAAATATCTTGTTACATTTTTTTATCGCATTACTTAAAATATCTATATCTTCTTTTGAATTATAAATGCCCAAAGATGCTCTAGCTGATGCTGCAAGTCCCATTTTATCGTGAAGAATTTGACAACAATGATGTCCAGCTCTTATTGCAACACCATCTTCGTCCAAAATAGTTGCTATGTCATGCGGATGAATACCTTTTATAGTAAAAGATATTATTGATCCCCTATTTTTTGGTTCACCAATAATTTTTACAGAATTATTTTTTTTAATTTTTTCTAAACCATATTCTAGGATTTCTTTTTCATGCTTCATAATATTTTTTATCCCAACATCTTCTATAAATTTTATAGACTCAGAAAATCCAACTACCTCTGCGGTTTGTAAAGTTCCAGCTTCATACTTTGTTGGACTACCAGGGAATGAGATGTTATCTTTGTTAACTTGATCTATCATGCCGCCACCGCCCTGATACGGAGGTAAAATATCTAGCCATTTTTTTTTTGCATAAAGAATACCAACACCAGTAGGTCCATACATTTTGTGGCATGAAATTGCATAAAAATCACAACCTAATTCTTGCATGTCTACTTTAACATGCGGTGCACCTTGACAACCATCTACTAAAACAGGAATTTTTTTCTGGCTAGCAAGATCAACAATCTTTTTAATTGGCATTATCGCTCCAGTTACATTTGATATATGAGTTACAGCAATAATTTTTGTTTTATTAGTAACTAATTTTTTAATCTCATCAATATCAACTTCTCCTCTCTCATTGCACTTAGCAAACTTTATAATTGCACCTTTTTTTTCTCTGATAAAGTGCCATGGAACGTAATTTGCATGATGTTCTAATTCTGTTATTAAAATCTCATCTCCGCTTTCAATAAATTTTTCACCATAAGTTGATGCAACTAAATTGATAGCTTCTGTTGCATTTTTGGTAAAAACAATTTCTTCTCTTGATTTTGCATTAACATATTTCTGCATAAGGTCTCTTGTTTCCTCGAAACGATTTGTCGCTGTTACTGCCAAAGAATGTACGCTTCTACCTACATTTGAAAATTCTTTAGAATAAAATTTTGAAATTCTATCAATCACAGTTTTTGGTTTTTGTGAAGAATTAGCACTGTCAAGATAAACCAGCTGTTTACCGTTTACTTTATTTCTAAAAATCGGGAATTTTGATTTTATGTCTTTAGTATCCATGTATTTGAAGTTCTATTTTATTTTCAACAAATTTTCTTATAGAGGAACTTTTTATTTCACTGACTATTTCATTAAGAAATCCATTAATTAAAAGTTGAATTGCTTCCTTCTTAGTTAATCCTCTTGTCATTAAATAATGTATTGAATTCTCATCAATACTTCCTGATGTTGAACCGTGAGAGCATTTTACGTCGTCAGCATAAATTTCAAGTTCTGGTTTAGAATTGAATTCAGAATTATCATCTAAAAGTAATGCTTTACTTAATTGATATGCATTTGTTTTTTGAGCAATATCTTTAACATAAATTTTTCCTTGATAAATTCCTTTGCCTTCTGAGTCTAAAACATTTTTGATTTTTTGGTAGCTTTTACAATTGGGAACTAAATGATTAATTTTAGTTTTAATTTCTTGATGTTCGTCGTTATCTAAAAAAAGGGCAGCTTTAATATCACATTCAGAATTTTGACCCTCTAAATCAATATTAATATCCTGCTTATAAAATTTAAGGCCAGATGAAAAAATAAAGTTTGAAAAATTGGAATCTGACTTTAGTTTATTATTTGAAAACCTATGAAAGTACCCATCACTTTTACCGGCTTGAATACAAATATTTTTGTATTTTGAGTTTTCAAAAAGCATTGTGCTGTCGTAGGCATTATTTATAAATTTATTTTTTGATCGATTTATT
>CABYJW010000010.1 GCA_902519465.1 uncultured Pelagibacteraceae bacterium | reverse complement strand
ACTACCTGAAGTTTAATCCCAAAAATCCCGATTGGTTGAACAGAGACAGATTTATTTTATCTGCTGGTCATGGGTCGATGCTTTTATATTCTTTGCTTTACCTTACGGGTTATACAAAAATACAAATTGAAGATATAAAAAATTTTAGACAACTTAACTCAATATGTGCAGGCCATCCCGAATATCAAAAATCATCTGGAATTGAAACAACAACTGGTCCATTAGGTCAGGGTTTGGCAAATTCTGTTGGGATGGCAATAGGTCAAGAAGTTTTAAGAAAAAAATTTGGATCAGATATTATAAATAATAAAACTTATGTAATTGCCAGTGATGGGGACTTGATGGAAGGAATTAGTCATGAAGCAATGAGTTTAGCCGGACATTTAAATTTAAAAAATTTAATTGTATTTTTCGATAATAATAAAATTTCTATAGACGGTTCAACATCTTTAAGTGTTTCGGACAATTATAAAAAGAGATTTGAGAGTTATGGTTGGTCTTTTCAGGAAATTAATGGTCACAATTATAAGCAAATTTTCAATGCAATTAAAAAGGCAAACAAGTCAAAAAAACCAACAATAATTTCATGTAAAACAATAATTGGATTTGGATCGCCAAATAAGTCAGGTAAAGCATCTTCTCATGGCGCTCCTCTTGGTGATGACGAAATAAAATTAGTTAGAAAAAAACTTAATTGGAAACACGATCCTTTCCAAGTACCAGGTGAATTGTTGAATTCTTGGAGAGAAATTGGCAATAAGGGCGAGAAAATAGAAGATGAGTGGAATAGCACTTTAAAAAAGAAAAATACCAAGATTCAAGATGAATATAAACGGTTATTAAAAGGAGATCTTCCCATATCTTTGGATAAAATATTCGGCGATGAAAAGCTAAAATATTTTCAATCAAAGCCTAAAATGGCAACAAGACAATGCTCATCTTCGGTTATTATTAGTATATCAAATGATGTACCAGAACTTATTGGAGGATCTGCAGATCTGAGCGGTTCTAACAATACAAAAACCGATAAATCTAAAGTCATTACATCTAAAAATTTTAACGGAAATTATATTCATTATGGCGTTAGAGAACACGCAATGGCAGGAATTATGAATGGACTTGCTTTATACGGAGGTATTATACCTTTTGGTGGCACTTTTTTGATTTTCTCAGACTACCTTAAGCCTTCGCTTAGATTGTCAGCAATAATGAATTTAAGAGTGATTTATATTTTTTCACATGACTCTATTGGTCTTGGCGAAGATGGCCCAACTCATCAACCCATAGAGCAGTTAGAGCATTTAAGGGCAATACCAAATTTAAATGTTTTTAGGCCTGCAGATATAAATGAAACTCTTGAATGTTGGGAAATTGCTTTAAAAAGTAAAAATAATCCGAGTGCAATTGTTTTGTCAAGACAAAAACTACCTTACGTGAGTGAGCACAAGTCTGGAGAAAATATGTGTTCCAAAGGTGGTTACGTATTAAAAGAAACTTCAGAGAATGCTGAAGTATCTATTCTGGCTTCGGGATCAGAGGTTGAAATTGCTTTAGAAGCTCAAGAAAAACTTAAGGGTATAAATATCAATTCAAAAGTTATTTCGATACCTTGCTATGACATATTTCAAAATCAAACAGAGTCATACAAAGATGAAATGTTTGGAAAAAATACATTTAAAATATCAATTGAAGCTTCAACTACGTCTGGCTGGAAAAGTATAGTAGGGAAAGATGGTGTATCTCTCGGTCTCACTACATTTGGAAGAAGTGCCCCATACAAAGATATTTACAAATTATTCAACTTAACTAGTGATGAGATAGTAAAAATTGCAAAATCTAAGGTTGGTAAATAATTAGACAAATGTCTGATTTAAAAATTTTCTCTGATAGTATTCAAATTGATAATAAACGAGTAATTGTTAGATTAGATTTAAATGTTCCAATTAAAAATTTTAAAATTGAGGATGATACTAGAATTAGGGTTGTCATCCCTTTTTTAAATAAACTTCTTAAGAAAAAAGCAAAAGTTATTTTAATTACACACCTGGGGAGACCAAAGGGAAAGGTAGTGCCAGAATTATCTCTTAATCCAATATTTGATTATTTCAAAAAAAATTTGAAACAGAAAATATATTTTTATCAAAATGATCTGGATAATAATGCTGTTGAGGCCAGTAATAAACTTGCTTGTGGAGAAATGCTTTTATTTGAAAATATTCGTTTTTTTAAAGAGGAAGAAAGCAATGAAGAGTCCTTTGCGAAAAAACTTGCCGGTCTTGGAGATATTTTTATAAATGAAGCTTTTTCATGTTCACATAGAAAGCAAGCATCAATACATAAAATAACTAAATTCATTGACAGTTATGGAGGGCCAACTTTAGAAAAAGAAACACATTCTATTGACCTAATACTAAAGAATAAAAAAAGACCAGTTACCTGCATCATTGGAGGCTCGAAAGTTTCAACCAAAATAAATATTTTATCAAGTTTATCAATAAATGCAGATAATATTGTAATTGTGGGTGCTATGGCTAATAATTTTTTAAAATTTAATGGCTTAAACATTGGCGCCTCACTTGTAGAAAAAGACTCAGAAAATATAGTTAAAGATATAATTACTACAGCAGAGAAAAATAAATGTAACATTATTATTCCTGTTGATTGTAATACTTCTACAAATGCTGATGGAAGCTCAATATATAAGTCATTGGATGATGTAAGTTCTAAAGATATGATTTTAGATATTGGTAGAAAAACTATAGAATTAATTAGTAAAACTATAGATAATTCAAATACTGTATTTTGGAATGGGCCTGCAGGATATTATGAAAATAAAAATTTTTCAGTTGGTTCAGAATTAATAGCCAAAAAAATTGCTAAGAATACAAAATCTAAGTCCTTAATATCTATTGTTGGTGGGGGAGATACTGTTGCGGCAATCAAAAATACTGGACTTGAAAAGGTTTTTACACATTTATCAACAGCCGGTGGTGCATTCTTAGAATCTCTTGAAGGGAAAGAGCTGCCTGGTATACAAGTATTAAAAAAAAACTGAAATTTATGAATATAGAAGAAATAGCAAAAATGATGGTAGCTAAAGGTAAAGGAATACTTGCAGCAGACGAGAGCACTGGAACAATGGAAAAGAGGTTGAAGAGTGTAAATGTCGAATGTACAGAAAAAAATAGGCTTAATTTTAGAGAAACTTTGTTCTCATCTAATTCAATGAAAACATCTATAAGCGGTGTAATATTATTTGATGAAACTTTAAGACAGACATCTAGTAGCGGTATTTCTATTCCAGAATTAATTAAAAAAAGCGGGGCAATCCCAGGCATAAAGGTCGATAAAGGTGCAAAAAGTTTAGCTGGTTCGGATAAAGAAAAAATTACTGAAGGTTTAGATGGTTTAAGAGATAGAATGAAGGAGTACTATGATTTAGGAGCAAGATTTGCAAAATGGCGAGCTGTATATTCTATTTCATCATCACAGCCAAGTGATCAATGTATAAAATCAAATGCACATGCTTTGGCAAGATACGCTGCAATAGTTCAGGAAGCAAAAATGGTTCCAATCGTAGAACCTGAAGTTTTAATGGACGGAGAACATACAATTGATAAATGCTATGAAGTTACAAGTAAAGTGCTTAGCGAATGTTATAAGGAACTTGCAATACACAACATAAATTTAAAAGGAACTGTTCTTAAACCAAACATGATTCTTCCTGGTGCAAGTTGCAAGCAAAAGGTTTCTAGCGAAGAAATAGCGAGAAAGACTTTAGATTGTTTGAAAAAGAATATGCCTAAAGAAGTTCCTGGTGTTGCCTTTCTATCGGGGGGGCAAAGTGAGGTTGAAGCTACGAAAAATTTAAATGAAATTAATAAAATCAATGATACAACTTTTCATTTCACTTTCTCTTACGGTAGAGCTTTACAACAGTCTGCTTTGAAAACTTGGTCCAAATCAATGAGCGATACAAGAAAAGTTCAAAAAGTGTTTGATCATCGAGCAAATATGAATGGTGCCTCGACACAAGCAAAATGGGATGAAAAGCTTGAGCAAAATTTTGCAGCGTAAAATTGAGAAAATTTATATATTTAATATCACCCAATAAAATAAGTAAAAACTTTTATAAAGACTTGGATCAAGTTCTAGCTTCCAAAAAAGTTAAATATTTTCAGCTTCGACTTAAATCATATCCAAAATCAAAGATTATAAGAATTGGAAAAAAGATAAGAAAAATAACAAGAAAGTATAAAGTTAACTTTATAATTAACGACTTTCCAGATTTAGTGAATAAAATAAAAGCTGATGGTTGTCATTTAGGACAATCTGATGGTTCTATAAAAAATTCCAAAAAGTTTTTAAAAACTAATAAAATTATTGGTGTTACCTGCCACGGTTCTAAAAAATTAATATCAGCCGCTCTTGAAGATAAACCTAATTATTTAGCTGTAGGCTCATTTTTTAAATCAAAACTTAAACCAAATGCAAAAAGAGCAAAAAAAAATTTGATCGTATGGTGTAAGCGCAAAAGTAAAATACCAATAGTTGGAATTGGAGGTATAAATAATAAAAATTATAAAGGTTTAATAAAATTTGGACTAAATTATCTTGCAATATCAAGTTTTATTTGGAATAACCCTCGCTTAAAACCAAAAGATGCTATTAAAAAATTTAATTAAATGAAAATACAAGGAAATGAAATTAAACCTGGAATGATCATTGAATTTAAAAATGACCATTGGACAGTTCTAAAGGCTCAACATGTAAAACCAGGTAAAGGTGGTGCTTTCAATCAAGTAGAACTTAAAAGTATTACAAAAGGCACAAAGCTTAATCAAAGATTCAGGTCAAGTGAAAATATTGAGAGATCCATTCTTGAAGAAAAGAATTTTAATTATTTATATTCTGATGACTCAGTATGTTTTTTTATGGATCCTGATAACTTTGAACAAATATCTATTAAAAAAGATATTTTAGATGAAAAAATTAAATTACTTAGTGAAAATTTACAAGTCACAATATCTTTTCTTGATGAAAAAGCAATTTCAGTAGATTTACCAACTAACATAGAATGTGAAGTAAAAAGTACTGAAGGAGTTGTAAAGGGTCAAACTGCGGCCTCTTCTTATAAACCTGCAAAGCTAAATAATGGATTAGATATAATGGTACCTCCATTTATTGAAGAAGGAAATAAAATCATTCTTGATAGTAGAACCCTTGAATATGTTAAAAAAATAAATTGATGAAAATCAACTCTCCACAATTTAATCTAATGCATAAAGCTTGTATGAAAGCGTCTAAAATTTTAATTAGAGACTTTGGTGAAATTGAAAAATTACAAGTTTCAGAAAAAAGTCCAGGCGATTTTGTAACAGCTTCGGATAAACGTGTTGAAAAAGTTCTCATGAAAGAACTTGAAAAATCTGAATATTCATTTTTAACAGAAGAGAGTGGTTCGATAGATGGAAAGTATAAAGATAAAAGGTGGATTATAGACCCTATAGATGGAACATTTAATTTTTTAAATGGTCTTCCTCATTTTGCGATTTCTTTGGCATACGAGGAAAATGGTGAGATTATAAGTGGTATTATTTATGATCCAATTAAAGATGAAATGTTTGGTGCTCATAAAGGATCAGGTGCATATTTAAATAACACAAGGATGAGAGTTTCAAACAAATCTGAATTTAGAAATTCTTGTTTAGTAACAGGCGGTCCCAAGTCTACTAGTAAAATTAAAGAGGCAATTTTGGATGAATATAAAAAAGTGTCTTTGAAAACAAATTCACATATTAGAAAATCTGGAAGTGCTGCTTTAGATCTCGCATATGTAGCTGCAGGAAGATATGATGGATATTGGCAGAGAGAGATAAATTATTGGGATATAGCTGCAGGAATTATATTGATCAAAGAGTCGGGGGGTTTTATTAATCCCATTAAAGAAAAGGATTTTATGGGTAAAAAAATTGATATTGTAGCAACTAACAGTAAAATACACGAAGATTTAACAAATTTGTTATAAAAAAATATTGAGCAAGAAACCATATTATTATAATAATCTTTAAAATGAAAAAGAAAATTCATCCAAATTACCATAAGATAAATGTACAGATGACTGATGGATCAAAATTTGAGACTATGTCAACTTGGGGTAAAGAAGGGGATACTTTAAAGCTTGATATTGATCCTAAATCTCATTCAGCCTGGACGGGTGGTACTCAAAAAATTTTAGATAAAGGTAGAGTAAGTAAATATAATAAAAAATTTGTTAATTTGAGGGATAAGAAGAATTAAAAAAATTATGTCAGAAGCACCATTCATGCCAAAAGCAACTGCAGTTTGGCTGGTTGAAAATACTACATTAAGCTTTAAACAAATCGCAAACTTCTGTAATTTACATGAACTTGAAGTAAAGGGAATTGCTGACGGTGATGTTGCTAAGGGTATTAAAGCTTATAATCCGATTTTAGCTGGTCAATTAACTAGGGAAGAAATTGATTTAAGTTCAAAAGATGAAGCAAGGCCATTAATTCTCACAAAGAAAACTCAAGAAGTTGTAGTTTCCAAAGAAAGAAAAAAAGCTAAATATACACCTTTGTCCAAGAGAAAAGATAGACCGGACTCAGTTTTGTGGATGGTTAAAAATTTTGCTCAATTGTCTGATGGACAAATAGCTAAGCTTGTTGGAAGTACAAAAGCTACTGTTGGCTTGATAAGAAATAGAACTTATTGGAATCTTTCAAATCTTACCGCAAAAGATCCGGTAATTTTAGGTCTGTGTAGTCAATTACAATTTGAAAAAGCTGTAGGTAAAGCAGATAGAAGAGTAAAAAGATTAAAAAAATTGAAAGAAAAAGAGTTAAAGATGCAGGAAAAAAAAGAAGAAGTGAAAGAAGAAATAAAAAAAGAAGATGAAGAGAAAGTAGAAATTGCAAATGAAAACAACTAAAGAACCTACAGTCGGAATAATAATGGGTAGTAAGTCTGATTGGAAGGGTGTTATGGAACACTGTAGTGAGGTATTTAAGGAATTTGGAATTAATCACGATGCAAGAGTAATATCTGCTCACCGGACTCCTAAAAGATTGGAAAAATTTATTGAGGAAGCTGAAAAAAAAAATTATGAAGTAATTATTGCGGCAGCTGGTGGAGCAGCACATTTGGCAGGTGTTACAGCTGCATTAACAACCATACCTGTTCTAGGTGTACCAATGCCTAGTGTAACTAACGGTGTGGACAGCCTTTATTCCACTGTACAGATGCCGGCTGGAGTTCCTGTTGCTACTTTAGCAATTGGAAAAGCAGGAGCCAAAAATTCTGCTTTGTTTGCAATTGCTATTTTAAGTCGTAAATATCCAAAAATTAAAGAAAAGCTTAAAAAATTTAGATCTGATTTTGAAAGTAATATTCCTAAAAGGCCATATTAAAACTAATATAGACAATATCCATACATCGTGATAACTACCTGTTTGAAATTATGGAGGATTTATTAAAATAGACGTTAAAGATAATAATGTAGAACAAGCTTTAAGAGTTCTTAAAAGAAAGCTTCAAAAAGAAGGTTTTTTTAAAATTATAAAAATGAAGAGCATTTACGAAAAGCCTTCTGAAAAAAAGAAAAGAATTAAACTTGAAAATCTTAAAAGAGTTAAAAAAAATCAACGTCTAAGAAATCGATTGTAGCCTCCCAAAATATTAGGAGAGTATTATGCCATTAGGTAGGGTTAAATGGTTCAATTCAAAAAAAGGTTATGGCTTTATAACGCTTGAAGAAGAGAATCAAAAAGACGTATTTTTACATGTTTCTGCACTGGAAAAATCAAAATTTAGAATTTTAAAAGAAAATCAAATAATTCAATTTGAAATCAAAGAAGAACGAGGTAAATTGCAGGCAATAAATTTAAAAAGACCCAAAAAATAATTATCGCGGGGTGGAGCAGTCTGGTAGCTCGTCAGGCTCATAACCTGAAGGTCGAAGGTTCAAATCCTTCCCCCGCAACCAATTAGAAGACTTTATATTTTATCGATCATTAGATTATTTTTTTTGAGACAATTCCTTATAAATATTGTTAACCCTGTGCACTTCTTTTGGAATATTAAAATACCCAATATAGTTAATTTCTTCTGGGCTAACATCAAAGTGATAATGTCCAGCATCCTTTAAATGTTTATAAGAATGAAAATGGGTATGTTCGCCCGACTCTCTAAGATTTAAATTCCCACCAGTAGGGTCTCCAGTCCAAAGAACTGAATAACATTGTAACTCTGGTCCTACAGGTTCATAGAATTGTAAAAAATCTTTTATACATTTCATTTGATTTGGATCATAGTAATCTATTTTAATATCATCATAGTCTGGCTGAACGTGTGATTTTATTTTTCCATTAAGAATTCTAATTACACCTGCTAGAGCTACATGGCTATTTCCTTTTACTGGAAGATGTGTTTTTAGTGAATTTCTCATCGCTTGGGATAAAGAACCTTGTTTGCCAATTCTTTTTTTTATTTTTATTTGAATTACCTTTCCTTTTTTTCCATCAGAGTAATAAATATTTGATAAACCTCCATGCTTCTTTTCGGTATATTTACTAACTATACACTCTTTATTCTTTCCAACTCTTGCGATTACAGATTTTGACTCTGAGGTAATAAAATTTTCATTAATAACTAACTCACCACAATGTCCATTTAAACAAGACATAGCTCCTGAGCCAGCACCTAAAGCATATGATTTTTCTGAACCAATGTTCTTGGCAATTTCTGCATAATCAAATTCTGTTCCAATAAATCTTTTATCATGCATATAAGGTTCTCCACCAACATCTATTATCTTCTCATTTCCTGAAATTCCTTCAGATGGACAACCCCAGTCTTTTAAGTTTGGACAGTCAACAATTTGAATATTTACTTGTTCGTAATTCTCCTTCAGACCAGTTAATAAAGCTTTTTTTACGTCTTCTAGAGAGGGTGTTGCAAATTTTCCACTTTCAAATTTTAGCTTCATGTGATTATTTATAGGATATGAATACATTAGCAGAAAAATTAGCAGATGCATGGATAAAAAGAGATTTAATTCAACTTAAATCAGATGAACTTCCAAAAAATAGAGAAGATTCTCACGCAATTCAAAAACAATTCCACGCGGTCTTAAAGAAAAAAACAGTTGGTTGGAAAATTGGATTGGTATCGAAGAATTTGCAAGACGGTGCAAAAGTCGAAGGTCCTATGATTGGAAAAATTATAGATGAAACAGTTTTAATGAACCTGTCAAAAATTGAATACAGTAAAGTACCTGATTGTATTCTTGAATGTGAATTTTGTTTAAAATTTTTGGAGGATACAAAAATGATACCTGGTGCTGAAAATAAAATAGGAAACTACGAGGCTTATATAGCTTTAGAACTTGTATCTACAAGAGTCCATTCAGATTCTAAAAAAGGTTTAGATCCAGTTGGAATGATGAATTTAAATATTGCAGATAATGGTGGTGCTGGAGCAATAGTTGTTGGAGATAAAATACAAAATCTCGATAAAGTTGACTTAGACACAATTCAAGTTGAAATAAATTTAAATGGAAAAGTAACAGAACCTTTTTTTAAAGGAGAAAAGCGAGCTGGTCCAAAACTAGCAATTAAATGTATAATTGATGAGTTTAAAGATGATCCTGTAACTTTTAAAAAGGGTGATTGGTTTATGACTGGTTCTGTTATTCAACCTTTTAAAGTCAATAAAGGTGACAAACTTAAAGTCGACTTTAGAAATTTAGGAAAAATAAATTTAGATTTTATTTAATTTTAACTTTTTTCCCTGTTTTTGCACTTTCAATAATTGCTGCAAATATTTTAAGTGATGCCAAACCATCTTCTCCGGTAATTTTGGGTTTTGTTTTTTTATTAACAACATCACATAAATGATTAATCTGGTTTGTAAGTGTATATCTACTTTCGCGAGTGCTCTCATCTTTATGTAATATTGGCTTCCACCAACTTCTCTCTTTTTTATTGTACCATTCTTTATAATTTGGAAATTGTATTGAGCTTTTTGTACCGCCAATGTAGTAAGCAGATTGATTTGTTATTGGATAAGCGGGGTTTTCGCCTGCGGTTAGTTCGTAGCTCCATGGTGATACTATTGTGTCTGAAACACTCAGACTACCTAATGCTCCTGATTTAAAAACAAAATTTACAACTGCAGTATCTTCGACATCATATTTTCTGATTTTATTTGAAGATGATGCTTGCACATAATCAACTGGTCCTAACAAATAACAAATTAAATCGATATCATGAACAAGATTTATACCCAATGGACCCCCGCCCTTTTTTACTCTCCATTTCTCTTTAAACCATTCTTTATTTTTGTATAACCAGCACATCACATTAACTGATACGATTTTTCCTAATTTACCATTATTTATTTTATTTTTAACTTTTGTTGAAATTGAATTATGCCGCCTGTGATATCCAATTAGTAAATGAGTCTTATTTTTTCTTGAAGATGAAATAATTTTTTTGGCTTTTTGGATGTTACTAGAGATTGGTTTTTCTAATAAAACAGGAATTTTAGCATTTAAAAAGCTAATGGTATGCTTTTCATGAAATTGATTAGGTGTTGCAACAATCACAGCGTCAGGTTTATTATTTTTAATTAATGCTGATGAGTTTTTGTAAAATGGAACGTTAAATTTTTTGGCGTGCGCTCTTGACCTTTCGTTTATATCCACTATTGAATGCAAAACTGCTTTTTTAGAATTTTTAATAGCTATTAAGTGTTGGCTGCCCATTAATCCAATACCAACCACGGCTATTTTGGTTTTACTTTTCATTAAAATATTTTATTTGATATATCAACTTGTCCAGGATGGATACAAGCTTTTCCAGCAAACCCGATGCTCTTGGCTAAATTACATGACTTCTCAAAACCTATTAAATCTTTAAAATTAAGATATGAAGTATCAATAGGGTTTTTTGAATGTGAGACTATAAGTTTTCTATAATTGAGAATTTCATTTTCATCATCAGATACTTTGAGATTAATAGACTTAGCTAAATCATGTGATCCAAAAGAGATAACTTTAATCCTTTCTTCAAACTCACAAATTTCCCTAAGGTTTTCAATCCCCTTTTCACTTTCTATAATTGGAATTATATCTGTTTTAAGTTTTTCATTTGATTTTAAAATTTTATCAATATTTAAAAGTTGTTTTCTACTTTCGGTAAAAGGAAGAAAAATGCCAATAAATTCCTCTTTAACTACAAAGTCTAAATCTCCAATATTGTTAATCCTAATATAAGTTTTATTTTTATCTACTTTACAATTTTTGATAATTTGTCTTGCATTTTGTTTTTCATCATCAGGAACGGTTGACTCCAAGTCAATTACAACTAGATCAGCATCTAAAGTATAAGCTTTTTTTATTTTTTTTTCTTCGTGACCAGGAACAAATAAAACTGATCTATATTTCATATTTACTTAACCTTTTATAGTCTAAGTCCATACCTAAGCCAGGACCTGAGGGCAATTTATATTTTCCATTTATAGCTTTTTTAAAATTCGGATAAAACTCTTGATCAATATCAAGATAAAATCTCTCTATATACGTTTCTTTTTTCATTAGGGATGCTAGTTGAAGAGTGGCAAGAAATCCTGGTCCAAAATAAGCGGTATGAGGCATTACAGAAATATTATTTTTTTCCGCATGTTGTATAATTTTATACATTTCATAAATACCACCAACTTTAATTACTGACGGCTGAATATATGTAGCAGCTTTTTGCTTGATCATTAACTTAAACTCAAATTCTGTACATGCATTCTCTCCACAGGCTATTGGTATTCCAAGTTCTTTATTTAATTTAGCAAGAGTTTCATAATCCTCTGGTGGGTATATAGGTTCTTCTAACCAAGTAAGCTTCATATTTTTTAAAAAATCTTTTTTGGCTAGAGTTTCCTCATAAGTCCATGGACAGTTAGTATCTAGCATTAAAGGAAGATTGCCTGTGCCTTTTCTGCCGGCTTCAATACAATTATTTTCTATTTCATGTAGTTTTATAGCTTGATAACCATCGTCTAATGATTGTCTGCATTTTTGTTCTACAATTTTTGGATCTCCATATCTAAAAAGACTAGAATAGGCTTTAAATAAATCTTTATTTTTTTTTCCTAATAGTTCGTGAACTGGTTTATCTTTTTCTTTTCCTAAGGCATCCCACAAAGCTATTTCAACTCCAGATATCGCAAACATTGTAATCCCATATCTACCAAATAAGTGTAAAGATTTTTGAAGTGTTAAAAGAAGCTCTGGAATATTGCTTATCTCTTTTCCTATAAGTAAGGGAGCTACCATATCCTCAATAGCAATTTTTACAGCTTTCCAACTTGTGTAACCAAAAGCTTCTCCCCATCCTACTATTCCGTTATCAGTTTCCAGTCTTATTAAGTTAAATTCTAAACTTTTCCATTCTTTTCCA
This sequence comes from uncultured Pelagibacteraceae bacterium, assembly GCA_902519465.1. GTDB lineage: Bacteria > Pseudomonadota > Alphaproteobacteria > Pelagibacterales > Pelagibacteraceae > Anoxypelagibacter. Next base: position 20,998 of record CABYJW010000010.1, on the reverse strand, counting down.
TGAAAAATTACTTTCTTTCCGCCATGGCTAAATGGCATACTCAAAGTGATTGCTTTGATTGATTTGATTTTCATTAACGAAATTTTTTAAAATCTGGCTTTCTTTTTTCTAAAAAAGCTTTAGCTCCTTCAGATTGTTCGCCAGTTTTAAAATATCCTGGAGCAATTTCATCCACCATACTTTTTTGTGTAATTTTTAAAATTTCTTCAAATTGTTTTCTAAAACTGGCCTTTAAAATCTTTATACAAGTGGGTGCTCCTTTTAATATTTCATCACCATACTTTTTTACTTCATCATCTAAATTTTCTTTTTTTACAACTGAGTTGACTAGTCCCCAGTTCATCATCTCTTTTGCAGAATATCTTTTGCATGTCATCCACATTTCTCTAGCTCTTTTATGGCCAAGAATGTTTGCAGAATGTGCAACGATTGCTCCACCCGCGGGTGAACCAACCCTTGGTCCGTTTTGTCCAAAAATTGAATTCTCACTAGCAATTGTCAGATCGCAGAAATATGCCATATGGTTTCCTCCTCCAATTGCGTATCCATCTACTTTTGCAATAATTGGTTTACTACATTTTGTTAAATGAATATGAAATTCATATTCATGATCTTGGAACTCTTTTGAACTTTCCCAATTCATATCTCCGCCTGCACAAAAAGCTTTGCCCCCAGTACCAGATAAAATTATTACACCTACATTTTTATCTTTTTCGGCACTATCAAGAGCAGTTTTTAATTCTTGAAGCGTAACAGGTGTGAAAGCATTTAATACTTTTGGTCTATTTATAGTGACATGAGCATAATCACTTTTAACATCATATGTTATATCTTTAAAATGCATATTGTTTTATCTCTTCTACTGACTCTGGATTTAGTAAAGTTGAAACATCCCCAGGGTCTTTATTTGTTAAACAAGATTTTATAACTCTTCTCATTATTTTCATATTTCTTGTTTTAGGCAAATCTTTAACAAATATTACTTTATCAGGCTTAAATGATTTTCCTAAATCTTTTATAATTAAATCAATAAATAAGTTTTCGTTAAGGTTTTTCTCACTTTCTAAAGGAACTATAGATAAGATTATCTTAGATCCTTTGTCCTCATCTGGAATTCCAACGGCTGCTACCTCTTTGGCTTTCCCACTTTTTATAATTACACTTTCTAGCTCCGATGGTCCTATTCTTTTACCAGAAACTTTAATTGTATCGTCTGACCTTCCATGTAAATACCAATGACCATCTTTATCTTTACTGGCTAAATCACCATGAACCCATAAGTTTTTTTTTATAACGTTCCAATAATTCTGAATGTATCTTTCATCATCGTTCCATAAACTTTTGGTTAAACCTATTGATGATTTTCTCATTACCAATTCTCCCATCTGGTCGATAGATACTTTCTCTCCTTTTGAATCTACAATATCTGCACTCATTCCAGGAATGGGTGCATTAAAAGATCCAACTTTAAACGGTCTATGCAAACAGCAATGCAGGATAGATCCAGAAACTTCTGTTCCACCAGCAGAGTTCATGATTGGAACTTTTGATTTCCCAATGAATTCAAATAACCACTTCCATGGTTTGTCTGTCCAAGGTTCTCCACCTGTACAAACTATTCTTAAGGAACTTAAATCTAAATCTTCAAATTTTTTTTTGTCTTTAATCATTTGAGATCGAATTAAAGCAGGAGATAACTCTACCCAAGAAACTTTATATTTTTCTATTAATTTCCAAAATCTAACTTCATCTGGGAAGTCAGGAACTCCTTCGGCAATAACCATTTTTGCTCCGTGAGAAGAGGCAATAGTTGCTGACTTGGAACCTACCATCCACCCCATGTCAGCCATACACATGTGAATATCTTTTTGTTTAAAGTCAGCTAACACTCCTTCGTCAAAAGCCATTTTTGTAACTAAACCTATATGACTGTAGACGCACCCTTTTGGTTTTCCTGTTGTCCCCGAAGTGAAATGAATGATTGCAGGGTCTTCTGACTCCATTTCTTCAGTTTTTAATTTATCGGATACATTTTTAAAATTATCCCAATTAAATATTTTCTTTCCTTTGTCATTGCCAACCAAAAATATATTTTTAATGTTCTGTATTTCAGTAACTTCTTTCTTTATCGTATCTAACATTTTAATCTCTTTTCCTTTTCTAAAAGTATGACTGACTGTAAAAATTCCTTTTGCTTTTGCTATTTTTAATCTTTCAACTACTGCACTAGCTCCGTATCCTGAGAAGAGAGGTAAGACAACGCAGCCAATTTTTAATATTGCAAAATAAGAAATATAAGTTTCAATAATTTGTGGCATATATAGTGCAATAACATCGCCTTTCTTAAAACCGTTTGTCTTCAAAACGTTACCTACTTTTGAAATTTGTTTATCAAATTCCTCATAAGTAATTGATGAACTTTCGCCATTTTCTTTTTCTGAATAAATAAATTGGTTTTTAAAAAAATCCTTATCTTTATGACGATCAATGCAATTTAACACAATATTTGTTGTGCCACCGACGCACCACTTTGTCCAAGGTGCTCCATTTGCTTCATCTATGATTTTTTTGTAATTTTTAAAAAATTTTATATCTGCAAATTTTATTACATTTTCCCATAACCATCCTGGATCCGATTGACTCTTGATTTCGAGTTCATCGTAATTTTTGACTGAACAGTGCTTTATAAACTTTGTAAGTTTAGAATTTTCGATTAGTTCAGCTGGTGGATTCCATATGACTTTTTTTGTCATTGAGATCTTATACGTACATTCCCTCTTTGATTTTGATAATGTTATACATTAGATCATTTAATGGTGTTTTAATTCCGTGCTTTTTTCCAATTTTCGAGACGGCGCCACTTATAAAATCTATTTCAGTTTTTCTATTTTTAATAACATCAAAAGCCATAGATGATTTATTTGTTTGTCTTGAATCTACGATTCTATTAAACATTTCCAAACACTCTGTCTCACTAACATCTACCCCATCAGCTTTAGCTACAGCTCGAGTTTCTAAAATAATATTTTTTCCAAGATTTCTAGACATATCTTGATTTTTATTAGAAATGTACAAATCAGTATGGTGTAAATCAAAAATTGCAGATAAAGGTCCTATGGCTGTTAATGCGAACAGTTTCATCCACTTTCTTTTCTTAATATTATCTTCTGCAATCGTTTCTAATCCGTGAGATGTGAATGTTTCAGCCAAATTTTTTACTCTTTCACTCGATCCACCCTGGTATTCACCAATCCATGAAGGTAGGCTCGCATGATTTTGAATTATACCTGGTCCTTGAATACTTGAGGCTTGTGTTGTTGATCCGCCTAAAACTTTATCTTTACCAGCAATATTTTGCATTATTTCTTCATGACCAATCCCGTTTTGAAAAGACATGAGTAAAGTATTATCTCCGATAATATTTTTGGCATTTGAGAGTGCATTTTCTAATGCGGTTGCTTTACACATTATTATTATTGCATCGTATTTACCAAGTTTTTTTGGTTCTGTAGTTGCTTTGATTTTAACAATACGATCACCGCCGTGTCCCATCATCTTAAGTCCTTTTTTATTAATCTCATCTACGTGTTCTTGCCAAACGTCAATGAGAACTACTTCGAGACCTTTCTCTGCCAGCAAACCTCCGAATAGGCAACCCATAGCACCAGCGCCGAGCACAGCAACTTTTGTGTCTTTTTTAATCATTTAAGCTTTCATTTTAACTTGAACACCAAAGAACCCAGTTGGTTTTATAAGTAAGACAACAATCATTAATAGAAATGCATATGCATCTTTGTGGCTTCCGGAAATGAAAAATGCGCATGATGTTTCAAATAAACCTACAGTAAAACCTCCAACAATAGCACCAGGTAAACTTCCAAATCCACCAACAACTGCTGAAGCAAATGCTTTTAATAAAATTATGTAACCCATATACACAACTACTTGGTAAGTTGGTCCTACCAACGTTCCAGCTAAGCCTGCTAACGCACATGCTATTCCAAATATAATTGATATATAAAGTGGTACATTAATTCCAACTAAGTTGGAGATTACCTTTGAGTGCGCTACGGCTCGAACACCTAAGCCCATTTTAGTTTTATTTAAAAAGAAATATAAAGCGCCTGCCACAGTAAATCCTGTAACCAACATCCATAAATATGTCATTGGCAACGTCACGCCACCTATATTAATTGGTAATCCTAAATCTGCATGAAAAGGATGTGCTGTTGGATTCCAAATTATGTAAGCTAAGTTTAATAAGACAACTGATAAGCCAAAACCACAAATAATAATTCCCATCCCGGCAACAGTATAACCTCCACCTTTTTTTGTGAGAGGTCTTAAAAATACTCTTTCTATTAAAACACCAAACAAACCCATTACTACAAATGCAAAAAATAAACCTATAACATAACCCACCCATCCGTAAGCATCAGGAAAAATTGCGTAAATTAATTCTCCATCGATTAGAAAATTATAAACTGTTAAACCAGTAAATGCTCCGAGCATGAAAAATTCTCCGTGTGAAAAATTAACTACATCTAGTCCTGTATAAATTAGAGAAATTCCTACAGCTACTAGTCCATAAATTATTCCCACAGTGATACCGATTATTAATACACCTTTAAGAGACTCTAGATTCATATCTGGGCTCATACTGATGTATCCTAGAAAAATTAACGTAAAAACTAACATCAAAGTATTTTCAAGTTTTCTTGTAAGTTTAAAACCTTTAAACATTTGCTGTTGTACCTCCCCCACCTAAATATGAATCTTTCACAGACTCGTCGTACATCAATTTTTTAGACTCTCCCTCAACATTAATTACTCCGTCCTTTATTACATAACCGTAATCTGCAAGCAAAAGAGCCATTCTAACATTTTGTTCTACTACCAAAACTGTTAGGCCATCTTTTCTAATTTTATTAATATTTTTAAAAATATCTAAAACAATTTGCGGTGCTAGCGCTGCACTTGGTTCATCTAGCATGATCATCTTAGGATTTGACATTAAACCCCTTCCAATACAAAGCATTTGTAATTCACCGCCTGATAAAGTTGCAGCCAACTGGCTTTTTCTTTCATTTAATCTTGGAAAATAATTAAAAACTTTTTCTATATTATCATTTAATGTTTGCTTTGATTTAAGTGTAAAACCTCCTAATCTTAAATTTTCTAAAACTGTCATAGCAGGAAAAACGTCTTTTCCTTGAGTGACTTGAACCAAACCTTTTTCTACAATGTTGTGTGGCGGTAAATTTTGAATGTCTTCTCCATTAAAATTTATACTTCCTTTCCAAGTTCTAATTATTCCTGAGCAAGCTTTTAATATAGTGGATTTACCTGTTCCATTTCCGCCAAGTAATGCAACTATGGATTGATTATCTACTTTCATATTGGCTCCGTTTAGTATTTGCACTGAACCGTAACCAGAAATTAAGTTTTTTATTTTGAGCATAGCTGTTGACTTAAAATTGTTTCTTTAATCTAATACATTTAATTAAATAAAGGCTTCGTCGTCAATTAAAAACGCCGAAGATACATAAATTAAAGAAGGGAGAAACATGAAAAAAATAAATATAATTTTTTCAAGTTTATTACTTGCTGTTAGTTTACTAGTTACTTCAGTAGCACAAGCTAAAGACATCAAAATTGGTGTTTCATTTAGAATGCTATCTGATGTTGGCTATAAACATGGTGAGTTAATTCAAGATACTGTTGCGGAGTGGAATTCTTCTGGCGGTATTAACGGAAAAAAAGTTGATTTGATACTTTACAATGATGAATGTAAATCTGAAAAAGGTGTTGCAAATGCTACAAAGCTTGCATACCAAGATAACGTTCACGTTATAATTGGATCTAGCTGTAGTTCAGTTACTTTACCAATGGTACCAGTAATTTCTAAAGCTAAAGTTCCACAAATCATTCCACACTCAACAAGTTCAAAAATCACGTTAACAGGAAGTGAATGGATATTCAGAGTTCCTGTATCATCTAGATTTTACAAAATAGTACAAGCTAAGTTCACAGCAGAAAATGCTGGTACGAAGATAGCTCATATCTATGTACCTGACCAAGCTAGTATGGATTTTTCAAAATCTATGATCGCATACGTGAAATCAGAGTATGGTGTTGATCCTGTTTACGAAGCACAAGCTGGAGAAAAAGAAACTGACTTTAGATCTTATTTATTAAAAGCTAAAGCAACTAATCCAGATGCACTTGTATGCTCAGGTCTAGTCGATGAAACTGTAAGATGTTTAGTACAATCTTACGAAGTCGGTATACCAAAGAGTGTTGCAAGAGTAGCAAACTCAGTTGCATCAAAAGTTGAAGTTCCAACAAACGCTGGTAAAGCCGCTGTTGGTGTTTCTTACGCTGCAGCATTTGCCGCTTCAGACACAAGACCGATAGCTAAAGACTTTGTAAAACATATTAAGAAAAGATATGGAGTAGTTCCTGGTCACGACTTTTCTCAAATGGAGGATTTATTAACTATGTTAAAACCTGCATTAGAAAAAGCAGAAAAAGGATTTAGCGGTGATCTTGCATCTGATAGAAAAGCTGTAAGAGACGCTATAGCTGGTATAACTAACTTTACTGGTTTAGCTTCGGGACCAATCAGCTTCTGTGCTGCTGGTACGCCTGAGTGTAGAGATGGTAACAGAACACCTGTTATGATCGAGTACACTAAAGGTGGTAAAAACTGGAAGACTAAAGTTGCTGGTACAGTTACATTTAACGCTAGCGCAGGTCTTTAATAACTAAAATTTGTGAGCGGTAGTTTAATTACTACCGCTCATTTTTTAATCTTAAGGCAATAAAAAATGGATAAATTCAAAGAAATTATAAGACAATATCCTTTTCTAGGTTTTATTATTGCTTTTATAATTTTAATGTTGGTCCCATCTGTTTTTTTTACAGATTTATATCAATCACATTTAGCAAGTTTAATTTGCATTAATATTATTGTTGCTGCAGGACTGAATATTGTTAAAGGATTTTGTGGACAGGTTACTGTAGGACATGTTGGGATATATGCGGTTGGTTCATACACCGCTGGATGTATGTTTTTATATTTAGGTTCTGGTTTGTGGTTAACTTTGCCTGCAGCCATATTAATAGCTGGTTTATTTGGTGTGGCTTTCGCAATTCCATCTTTTAGATTAGAAGGTCCATATTTAGCCTTAGCTACCCTTGGTGGTGGAGAGGCAATACGATTATTTATTGAAAATGGAGATTTTTTTATGTCAACTTATGGGATTTCCAATATACCTCAGCCAATAATTTTTGGAGTACCCTTTGATACTCCAGATAAATATTATTATATAGCGATGCCAGTAATGCTTATCGCAATTTATTTTTCTTTTAGTGTTTTAAGATCTTCAGTTGGAAGAGCTTTTATGGCTGTGAGAGAAGATCCGATTTCTGCAGCAGCATCAGGAATAAATGTAAAAAAACATAAAATGCTAGCTTTCGTTTTAAGCGCAATGTTTGCAGGAGGTGCGGGTGCAGTATACGCTCATTTACCTCCAGGATATATTCATCCAAACAATTATACTGTAATTGAAATGGTAACTTTCTTAGCCATGGTTGTTTTTGGTGGTTTAGGCCATATTTGGGGAGGAATAATTGGAGCTATTATTATTACGATTGTCTATGATTTAACAAGACCTCTTTATGAATATCAATTATTTATTTTTGGATTAACAATTGTATTAACAATTCTATTTATGCCTAAGGGTATTGGTGGATTTATCGACAAATATTTTATTGATAGAAGATTTAAAACCAAAACAGGAGCAGCGAGTAAATAATGTTATTAAAAACAAAAAAGTTAATGAAAGCATTTGGTGGATTAAAAGCTATAAATAAAGTTGATTTTGAATTGCCAGCAAACGAAATTAGAGGAATTATCGGACCAAATGGTTCAGGAAAAAGTACTTTTTTTAATTTAGTATCTGGTGTTTATGAACCAGATCCAGGTAGCTACATTGAGTTTGATGGTAAGGATATTACTAATGAGCCTCCACACAAAGTTGGAGAGCTTGGATTAGCTAGAACATTTCAATTACTAAGGTTGTATCAAGATATGTCAGTAATAAACAATGTAATGTCAGGCTATCATACTTTAGTACCATATAGTTTTATTGATGCTGTTACTGGTAGAAAAAAGATATGGGATCAAGAGAAAACCATTAAAGAGGAAATGATGGAGCTTCTTTCTTTTGTTGGTTTGGCTGACTACGCAGAGTTAAATGCGAGTGAACTATCAGGAGGTCAAAGAAGACTTCTTGTTTTAGCTAGAGCTATTGCAGGAAAACCAAAGTTATTAATGTTAGATGAACCTGCTGCGGGTCTATCACCAGTGAACGTTGATAATTTGATGAAGATATTAATGCGGTTAAAAGAAAAATACGGCTTAACACTAATTATAATTGAGCACATATTAAAAGTGGTTATGGATACCTGCAGTAAAGTTACAGTTCTTGATCATGGTGAAAAGATAGCAGAGGGTACCCCTACCCAGATCAAGGATGATAACGCTGTAATTGAGGCTTATCTAGGTAAAAAAATGGATGACGAAGAAATGAGAAAAGCACTTGCAGTTTAATACAACCGGTATATTATTTTAGTTAATAAACTAAGCTTCAATGAAATCAGTTACGGAAAGGGTCTACCTTACAGACTTTATTCTTGCATGCTTTGCTTATTTCCTGTTTGTAGGAAGTGACTCTATTGTTAAATATTTAGGTTCAGATTATTCAATTGTTCAAATTATTTTTGTAAATTCCTGGTTCGCTTTAATCCCAATAGTTTTATACACACAAACTTTAAACGGTTGGAGAAAATTAAAAAAAGCTAACTTTACAGTTCATTTTTTTAGAGCTTTAACAATGGCTTTAGCATTATTTTTTGGTTACACAGGATTTTATCGCTTACCGATGGTTACGATGTACAGCATTGTATTTTTAATTCCTTTGTTAATCACTATTGGGTCAGTTTTATTTTTAGGTGAAGTGGTAAGATGGAAAAGGTTCACAGCAATATTGATTGGTTTTATTGGAGCAATAATTTCCATTAATCCTTTTGGCACAGAGTATGATAATTATATTTTTTTAGCGCTTTTCTGCCCAATATTTGCTTCAGCAAGTTATTTAATAGTTAGAAAGTACGGTGTTAAAGAAAATCTATTCTCATTTTTGATTTATGGAAAAATATTAATGCTTGTTTTAACGGGAGTTTTTGCCTTATTTATTTTTAAGCCAGTCTCTCTAGACCACTTAATGTTAAATGGGGCTGCAGGTTTAATGAGGGGAATTGCAACAATTTTTGTAGTAAATGCAGCAAGACATTTACCCGGAGCTATTTTTGGCTCAATTCTTTATGTGCAAATATTTGGTGGGGTTTTGGTGGGTTATTTTATTTTCTCTGAAATTCCAACATTAAATAATTATATCGGAAATATAATAATAATAGGCGCAGGTTTATATATTGTGTTTAGAGAAATGCAGCTTAAGAAAAATATTGTTACTTCAACAGCAAGACACCCAACTATTCCTATTAAGAAATAATCTAAATTCTAAACTTTGATTTTCTACTATCTTTTAAGAATGCTATCACAGTATCTTTTGTTAGTCGGTCAAATGACTTTCCGAAATTAGATACTTTTTCAATTATTTTAGGTGGCATTGTAATGATTTGGCAACCTAATTGTTTAGCTTGAATATAGTTATACGGCTCTCTTACGCTTGCCCAAAGTATTTCAACCTTATTTTTTTTATTGGTCATTTGAACAGCTTTTTTGATAATGGGTACTGGATCTTTTCCAACATCAGCCATACGACCAGAAAAAATTGAAATGATTGAATTGGTTTTATTATCAAGACATTTATTTATCTTCTTAACTTGAGCAATTGTGTAAACAGCAGTTATATTAAGTTTAATTCTTTTTTTGTTTAATTTTCTTATCAATTGACCGGTGAACTTGCCTTTGCTGTTTACTACAGGGATTTTAACATAAATATTTTTACCCCAAGAGTTTATTTTTAAAGCTTGTTTTTCCATATCTTTTAAATTATCTGCAAAAACTTCTAAAGAAATTGGTTTCTTTTTACAAATTTTTAATAAAATTTTTGAATATTTTTCATAACTTTTGGCCCCAGCTTTTCTCATTAAGCTTGGATTGGTAGTGAAACCATTTACAATTGATTTTTTATTAAAATTATTTATTGCCTTACTGTCAGCAATATCACAAAAAATTTTGGTTTTAGGCATTTTTAAATATTCTTAACTATATCTTCTGTCATTTTTTTTGCATCAGCAAATAACATCATTGTATTTTCTCTATAGAATAGTTCATTATCGACACCTGCATACCCTGGGGATAAACTTCTTTTAACGAATAAAACAGACTTACATTTTTCAACATCTAATACTGGCATTCCAAAAATTGGGCTCTGCGGATCTGTTTTTGCGACAGGGTTAGTAACATCGTTAGCACCAATTACAAAAGCAACATCTGTATTTGCAAAGTCATTATTAATATCGTCTAATTCAAATACTTCATCATATGGCACGTTTGCTTCTGCTAATAATACATTCATGTGTCCAGGCATTCTTCCAGCTACAGGGTGAACAGCATAAGAAACTTTAATATCGTTTTTCTTTAAAGTATCTACCATCTCCCTTAATGCATGTTGAGCTTGTGCAACTGCCATACCATATCCTGGTACGATAATTACTGAAGAAGCATTTTTTAAAAGAAATGCTGCATCTTCTGCATTACCGCTCTTAACTGGCTTTTGATCTTTTTTCTTATCTTTGCTAACGCTTGCGTCTCCACCAAATCCACCAAGTATCACACTAAAGAATGATCTGTTCATTCCCTTACACATTATATATGAAAGAATTGCACCAGATGATCCTACAAGTGCTCCTGTTATTATTAATGCTGTATTTTCTAAAGTAAAACCAATACCAGCTGCTGCCCAGCCTGAGTAAGAATTTAACATTGAAATTACTACAGGCATATCTGCTCCACCAATTGGAATAATTAAAAGAACACCAATTAAAAAAGATATTGCAATCATGCTCCAAAAGAAGCTTTCTGACTGTGAGCTACATAAAAAATAAATTAATACAAAAATTGATATTCCAATTAATAAATTAACAATGTGTTGGCCAGGAAAAGTAATAGGCGATCCTGACATTATCCCTCTTAGTTTTAAAAAAGCTATTATTGAACCAGAAAAGGTAATTGCACCTACTGCTGCACCAATTGACATCTCAATCAAGCTTGCCAGTTTTATATCGCCTGGGATACCAAGGTTAAAAGCTTCTGGATTTTTAAATGCAGATATAGCTACAAAAACTGCAGCTAAACCAACAAGACTATGAAAACCAGCTACTAACTCTGGCATAGCAGTCATTGGAATTTTAAAAGCAATGAATGCTCCAATTGCTCCACCAACAAGTAGAAATATAAACACATAAATTGTTGAAGTAGAAAAGTTACCTACTGTTAGAAAAGTAACAGTTATAGCAATTATCATTCCTAGAATTCCAAAAAGGTTTCCCTGCCTAGATGTTTCAGGTGAAGATAAACCTCTAAGCGCAAGAATAAAAAGTATTCCAGAAACTAAATAAAATATTGCTGATAAGTTTGCTGAAATCATTATTTATTTTTCTTCTTTTTCTTATACATTTGGAGCATTCTTTGAGTGACTAAAAATCCACCAAAAATATTTACTGCTGCTAAAACGATAGCTAAAAATCCAAAGATACTTGATATTTCAAAAATATTTTCTGATGACCCTGCTAATGCAGCAATGATTGCACCAACAATAATTACTGATGAAATTGCGTTAGTCACTGACATTAAAGGAGTATGAAGTGATGGTGTAACACTCCAAACAACATAGTAACCCACAAAAATTGCTAAAATAAAAATACTAAACCTAAATATAAACGGATCAATTTCCATATTAATTCTACTCCTTTAACAAAGTGTTTTTAATAATTTCATCCTCAAGATTAATAACAAATTGTTTTTTTTCTTTACTATAAAGATTTCTAACAAAACTAAATAAATTTTTTGCATATAAATTTGACGCTGTTAAAGGTAATTTGTTCATTACATTAGATATTCCGATTATTTTTGTTCCTTTTTTATTAACAACTTTATCTACTTCTGAGTACGCTGCATTTCCACCTTGGGCAACAGCTAGGTCAAAAATAATAGATCCAGATTTCATCTTGTCTATCATTTTTTCTGTTATAATTCTTGGCGCTGGTCTTCCAGGTATTAAAGCGGTACAAATAATAATATCATTTTTTGATGCAGCGTTTTCCAACATTTCTGCTTGTTTCTTCTTAAAATCCTCACCTGCTTCTTTAGCGTAACCACCTTTTGTCTCTAAATTTTCAGAACCCTCTACTGTTAAAAATTTTCCACCTAAACTCTCAACTTGTTCCTTTGCGGTTAGTCGTACATCAGTAGCAGAAACTATCGCTCCTAACCTTTTTGCAGTTGCAATTGCTTGTAATCCAGCAACTCCTGCACCAACTACTAAAACTTTTGCTGCAGGAACTGTACCTGCTGCAGTCATCATCATTGGAACTGCCTTCTGGTATTCATATATAGATTCTATAACAGCTCTGTAACCTGCTAGATTAGCTTGTGAAGAGAGAACATCCATTGACTGAGCTCTTGTTATTCTAGGTAGTAAATTTAACGCAAAAATATTTACTTTATTTTTAAGAAATTGTTTTTCTTTTTCAGGATTATAATTTGATACAACTAAATGAGAGTTTTCTTTAATTTGTCCTAGCTCCTTAGCATCTGGGAAGTTTACTTTACAAATCAAATCTACTTTGGATAAAATTTCTGAAGGACTGTTTAAAATTTCCACTCCATTATCAGTATAATCCTTGTCGCTAAAACCTAAACTTTCACCAAAACCTTTTTCTAAAAAGACTTTTAAACCTAAATTTTTAAAGTTTTTGGATGTTTCGGGTGTAATTGAAATTCTTTTTTCTGGACTTAATTCTTTTGTTGACCCTACATTCATTAGTAAAAATTAGCCTTGTCTAGCTTTGAATTTAGGTTTTTTTTTATTAATTATATAGATTTTACCTCTCCTTCGAACCATCTTTGAATCGAGGTCTCTTTTTTTTAGTGATTTTAAAGAACTTGCTACTCTCATAATTTAAGCCTGGCAACGTCCTACTCTCCCGTATCTTAAGACAAAGTACCATCGGCGCTGAAGGGCTTGACTTCCGAGTTCGGAATGGGATCGGGTATAACCCCTTCGCAATAATTACCAGGCAAACCTATATATTATGTTTTCATATGTATGTAAATACAGTTTTTGACACAATTAGGTAATAATTTATATAGTAACTTAAAGAAAAAAATGGCCTTAGTTGATATTATTTTACCAAATTTTAACAAAGAAAATTACTTACAAGAAACAATTGACTCAATCCTTGGCCAATCTTTCAAAGACTTTAATTTATTTATTATAGACGACAACTCCACAGATAACTCAATAAAAATTATAGATAAATATTCTGACCCAAGAATAAAGTTTTTAAAATTAAAAAAGAATAAAGGTGTTTATTTTTGTAGAAATTTAGGAATGAGATTATCTAAATCGAAATACATATCTTTTATTGATGCTGACGATTATTGGAATAAAGATAAATTAAAGAATCAAATTAGTTTTATGGATGTAAACAAATATAAATTTACCTATACTGATTATATTCCATTTAAAAGTAAAAATAATATCAAAGTATTTAAAAAAAAAATTAACGTAAACAAAGAATTTGATCTTAAAAAATTTATTTATAATAGTTCTATTGCAATGAGCACAATAGTAATAAATAGATCAATTTTAAAAAATATTAAATTTAAAAAACTTAAGATATGTGAAGATTATTTGTTTAAGTGCGAGATGCTCAAAGAACATAATGCATTTAAATGCGAAAATGCAATAATGTTTTATAGAATTTTAAAACATTCATTACAAAGTAATAAAATTAGAAATATTTATTGGGTTTGGTATATTAATAAGAGATACAATAAACTAAATTTTTATAAAAATTTAATTTCTTTAATACTCATCTCAATTAACTCAATAAAAAAGTACGGATTTAAATAAATATATTTTTGTTTTGGTGGGACTTGTTGGAATCGAACCAACCACTTCTTGCATGTCAAGCAAGCACTCTAACCGATGAGCTAAAGTCCCCTAAACTTAATATAAAAAAATATATTTCTGAATTTTATTAATGTAAAATCTAGGAGTAGAATAGAAGATTTAAATGGATTTTTAAACAACGTTTTTGAAAATTCAATAAAATTTTTTATAAAGTTTTTTAAGCTAAACAAATCTGAGCATAGGGATTTAAAGTCATATCTAAATACTATATTATTGATACAGAAATTTTTTTTTAAAAAGTTATTATCTGAAAAATGGAATTTTAAAACTGAAATAAAAGCTTTTCTATGTTTTGTATAATTATGGGATGCGCTATTGCTATGAAAAAAGTGAGAACCAAGAGGTTCATTAATAAATTTTTTATTACATCCTAATTTAGATATTCTTAAAAAAAAATCATAATCTTCACATGTTGCGAAACTTTTTTTTTCACTAAAAAATAATTTATTTTTTTTTAAGAAACCTTTTTTTATACTTGTGCCTGAAGTTGAAAAGCGATTTCCTTTCAAAATCATTTTTAAATAAAAATTTTTATCTTCTGGACCATAAACCCATAATTTTTTCTTTTTACCTTTAAATACCCATTCAGCATTACAAATTATATCCAAGGAAGACTGTTTTTGTAACGTAAATAACTTTTGAAGTTTATGAGTCATCCATGTGTCGTCGGAGTCTAAAAAACAAATCCATTTACCTTTAGACTTTTTGATTCCTAAATTTCTTGATTTTGCAATAACACCATGATTTCTCAATTTGAAATATTTAATTTTTTTACCAAATTTTTTTACTATTTTTGAGGTATTATCCTTAGAATAATTATCTATTATTATCACTTCATAATTTTTAAAAGTTTGTTGCTCTACTGATTTCAGACATCTATAGAGCAGATTTGCTTGATTATACGTGGGTATTATAATTGAAAAAGCGGTCATGTTTTTTTATTACTCAATAAATATTTTCTTAAATCATTTAATTCTTTATAAAAAAACTTATCAATCTTACTACTTATTTTTTTTTGATTTAAACTCAAATAAACTTTTTTATATGGAATATTTTTTAATTTCTTTGTAAATATTTTTATTTGTTTTTTTTCTTTCTTAAAAATTTTAAACAAAATTTGAATTACATCTGTAATTCTTAAATTAAAATTACTTGTATAGTTAGTTATGAAATTATTATTTTTAAATTTTATTGTTTTCTTTTTTCTCAATAAAGCTAAAATGAAATTACTAAAACTTTCTATGCTTGAGTATGCTCTATATTCATTGGATTTAGCTCTTATAGTAATTTTTTCGTTTAATGCGAGTTTTTTAGATAATTCATTGATAAGTAAACCCCAGCAATTTTTATTTTGATAAATAGGTCGTCCAAATAAATTACAAGGCCTTATAATAATTAATTTTGTTTTTTTTTTATAATCTAAAAGATTTCTCTCACCTTTAATTTTGCTTTTGTTATAATTATTTGTTTGTTTAACTTTAGAATTCTCGTTAATTTGTTTTTCGCTTAGATCGTACACATGATAGGTAGATAAAAAGATAAAATATTTCACGCCCTGATCATCTGCTATTGATAAGAGTTTATTAGGTAGAAATGAATTTACTAGATGAGCTTTTTTGTAATCATTTGCATGGTTTATGTCTACACCTAAACAGTTGATTATTATATCCTGTCCTCTACATACTTTAGCGATTTGTTTATCTGACTTCCAATCGATTTTGTTAAACCCTTTTTTTTTGTATCTAGATAATTTTGTTACCTTGAATCCTTTTTTCATAAGAAAAGATGATAGCCTTCCTCCAACAAAACCTCTTGAACCTGTAATTAATATATTCACTTATCTATTACCCATTTATAGGGAATGTTATTGTCAAAAGGAGATTTTCTTATAATTTCGTTGTCGCTATAAGGAACAGTCGAACAATTCGCTAAAATTGCATTTGTCTTGCCGATATTTACAAACCCATTCCAAATTAACGGCGGCACTGTGACAAGAAAATAATTTTTCGTAGAAAGTATAATTTCTTGTTTTTGATTTTTTGTTGAACTACCCTTTCGGTCATCAAATAGGACAAGTTTAATTGTTCCATCAATACAGGCATAATTCAGGAATGTTTCTTTATGGAGATGCCAAGCTTTAATCTTGCCAGGAATAGCTACTGAGAAATATATTTCTCCAAAAGACTTAAAAATTGGAGAGTCTTTTCTCATCATATGTAGAACACTACCTCGATCATCATCAATCTTTTTTAGTGGTGTAATTTTTACTCCCTCAATCATATAATTTCAGATATTCATCAATTTGATAATTTGTTATTTTTTTGATATCAGATTTGACCAAATAGCCTTTGTACCATTTCGCAGTTTCCTGTATTGATTTCCTCATATTCCAAAAATTTTTCCATTTTAATTTTTTCAAAGATTTCTTTGAATTCAGTTTTAATAGGTTTGCCTCTTTAAAAACTCCTTTTTTAATTAAGATTTTCTTTTCAAGGCTCAAATTAATAAATAAAAGATCTACAACATTTTTTACACTCATTGTTTCATTAGATAGTGGTCCAAAATTCCAAGAACCTGTGAATTTTTCAGGTTTTTTATATAATTTCATTGCCAAAATTAAATATCCAAATACAGGTTCCAAGACATGTTGCCATGGTCTTGTTGAATTTGGGTTCCTAATTGTTAATTTCTTTTTTTTATTAATGCTTTTGATACAATCCGGTATTATTCTGTCTTTAGACCAATCACCACCACCTATAACATTTCCGGCCCTAGTCGTTGCAATACCTAATTTTTTTCTTTGGTTGTAAAAAGACTTATTATAAGCGTTAAATATAATTTCTGCAGCTGCTTTTGAAGCGCTGTAGGGATCGTCTCCGCCTAAAATATCGTTCTCTTTATAGCCTCTCTTTATTTCAATGTTTCTATAACATTTATCTGAAGTAATAATTACTAGGCATTTAAGGTTTTTTAAGTTTCTCGAAATATTTAAGATATTAAGTGTGCCAACGGTGTTTGTTTGAAATGTATTATAAGGATCTGAATAAGATTTAGAAACAAGAGCCTGAGCTGCTAAATGAAAAATTATATCAGGTTTAAATTTTTTTAAAGAGTTTTCTAATTTTTTATAATTTAATATGTCTCCGTATATATTTTTTGCTTTTTGCGAATAACATAATTTAATATATTGATCTTTTTTTTCGTCAATTTTTGAGTATCCACAAACTTTAGCCCCTAATTTTATTAGAACACTAGTTAACCAACTTCCTTTAAAACCAGTGTGCCCGGTAATAAATACTTTCTTTCCCCTAAAAAATTTATTTAAATTATCCATGGTGCATTTTTAGATTTGATTAATTTTTTTAAAAATTCTTTATCTCTCGGTGTATCCATACACTGCCAGAAACCATTATGTTTAAAAGCTTTTAATTGTCTTTTTTTTACTAAATTCTCGAGTGGAGCTCTCTCGAGCATCTCATTTGAGTTTGTTTTTAAAAATTTAAAAAATTTTCTATTGAAGACAAAAAAACCACCATTTATCCAACCAGATTTTATTTGAGGTTTTTCTCTAAATTTTTTTACATTTTTTCCAACTAAGCTTACTTCGCCAAATCTCACAGGGGGCCTTACAACTGTCATTGTCCCAATTTTTTTATGGCTTTTATGAAAAGTCACTAGTTTATTTAGATTTTGGTTAGATAAGCCATCACCATAAGTTAGCATAAAATTTTCTTCGTTAGATAGATATCTTTTTAATTTTAAAAGTCTTGTACCTGTTAAAGTATTGTTGCCAGTTTTAACTAATTTAATTTTTAATTTACTTTTTCTTTTTTTGAAAAATTTTTTTATATATTCACCTTTATAACCCAGAGCTAGGATAAAATCCTTATACCCATATTTTTCATACAATTTTAATATGTGAACAAGTATTGGATCTTTGTCGATTTTTACCATTGGTTTCGGCATTGTTTTAGTATCAACGCCTAAACGTGTTCCTTTTCCGCCGCACAATATCACAACTTTCATAAGTATATTAATTAGGTTTTAATAATATTCTTCTTTAACTCTTTTTTAGATAGATAAGGATAAGTATTCTCAATTGAGTCTCCAAACGTTAGTTTTGGTAAAATTTTTTGCTTAGGACTAATCTTTACCTCTAAAAACCCCGCTCCTTTTTGACTTAAAAATTTTTTTAAATTACCATCTATATTTTTATTATTTGTAACTATAAAATATTTAAGATTATAAGTTTTCGATAATTTTTCAAAATTTGGGTTCGATATCCCTTTCCAGGATAAATCGCTTTTTGTTTTAAGATAAAGTTCTTTAAATTGTTTAATTATACCGTATCCATCGTTATTCATCAAAACTAGTTTAATTGGTAGCTTGTAGTAATTTATTGTTTGAAGCTCTTGTAAATTTATTTGCAAACTACCGTCCCCATCTAAACAAATAATTCTTTTCTTTTTTCCTTTGGCAATGCATGCGCCTATCGATGCAGGTAGTGCATAGCCCATTGGCGAGTTTCCAAACGCCGAAAACATACGTTGGTTCTTTTTTAATTTTAATGCCTGCATCGCCCAAGTCAGATGTGCACCGGTTGCTGAAACTATAATGTCATTTTGTTTTAAATATTTAGACAATTTTTCAAGGAAAACATATGGATTCACATATTGATTTTGTGAATAATATTTTTTATCAATAATTGGGTATTTGGTATTCCATTTTTTACAAATTTTTTTCCATTGGTTCCATTTATCATCATTTTTAATTTTTAATTTTTGATTAAAAATCGGTAAAAAAGATTTCAAATTCATATTGATGGCAGTATCAATGTTTATTCCTCTTTTTTTACTTAATTCATTTTTATCTATATCGACAACTATTATTTTTGAATTTTTTGCGAATGTATTAGGTTTCCCTCCTGTAAGTCTAGTTTCCAGTCTTGTGCCTAAACAAATTAATAAATCACTATTTTGAATAGTAAAGTTTGCTGGTCTTGTCCCATAAACTCCAGCTGTCCCTACAAAATTTTTATTATAGTGATCAACACCATCAGCTCCACTCCATGTAGTAACTATAGGAATTTTTAGTTTTTGCAAAATTTTATCGAGTACATTTACACTATTTGAAATTCGTACTCCACCACCAATTAGTAAAACTGGCCTCGATGATTTATTTATTAAATAGATTAGTTTGTCTATCTTTTTTATATCAATCTTACCTGGTTTATATTTTTCTAGTTTTTTTCTTTTATTTTTATTATCTTTTAATATTATTTTTTTCCTCTGAATATCCATTGGAATATCTATGAGGACTGGTCCAGGTCTCCCTGATATTGCAATTTGATAAGCTTTTTCTAATTCTCTAATTATTTCTTTACTACTTCTAATTTTTACTGCGTACTTCGTAATAGGTTTGACCATTGAAACTACATCTGTTTCTTGAAAACCTACCTGTCTAACGCCTTTGGTTCCTTTTTGTGCACCAATCGACTCGTAAGTGTTAACATTCCCTGTAATATGCATCACGGGAATCGAGTCAAACCAAGAACAGGCAATGCCTGTTACTAAGTTTTGACCGCCTGGGCCAGAGGAGCTGAGTGTTGCAGAAAAGTTTGGGCCTACTCTTGAGTAAGCATCTGCCATCATAGCTGATGATTGCTCGTGACCTACGCATGTAAATTTAACTTTATTTTGCCTTGAAAATGCATCTACTATAAAAGAGGCCGCACCCCCAGTAAGTAGAAAAATATCTTTTACTTTTTTTTCATAAAAGAATTTTAATATGTAATCAGCTACTAACATTAAATTTTATTCTTTTTAAAATAGTTTATTGTACTCATTAAACCTTCTTTAATACTTATTCTGGGTTTCCAACCAATTTTTTTAAGCTTTTCGATTGACGGTTTAGGATAAAAAAAATCATTTCTTTTAATTTTGTTATTTTTATTAAATATAATTTTAACATTATAATTATTTTTTTGATTTTCTTGAATTATTTCAGCAATTTTTTTTACGCTATATGTCTCTTTGGGATTTGCCAAGTTATAAGACTGTCTATTTTTACCAAAAAACATAATTGTCAAAATTCCTGATATCACATCGGAGATATAACAAAAAGCTCTTCGTACCTTAGGGTTTCCATTAATTAATAAATTTCTTTTCATTATTACGTTTTTGACCAAATCAGAATGTATTCTTCCATCTCCAAGTTTCATAAAAGGTCCATATGAGTGAAATAATCTTACAGAATTCGTATTAATACTTTGCTCTTTTCCCCAGGAGTATAGATAATTTTCACCAAATTTTTTGGATAATGCTAATGAAGAATTGATATTTGTACAATCGATAGAACCATACTCATTCTCAAAGAATGATTTTTTTCTTTTATATAATGCAGAAAAATTTCCATATACCTCAGAAGAGCTTAAGAATATAAATTTCTTTAATCTTTTATTTTCGATGCTTTTTAACAAGTTTATTAAACCCATACTGTTTGGCAAAATTACTTCGGTTGGATTTGATAAATACTTTTTAGGTGCAGTTGTTGAAGCACCGTGGAGACAATAATCAATTTTTTTATTTAGTTTGAACTCTTTATTTATATCTAAATTTAAAATCTTAACAACTTTCCGTTTAATTAATGACCTTAAAATATTTTTTCTATTTTTACTATTTTTACTATTTTTTCTAGCAATACCATAAAAATGTATTTTGTACCCATTAATTTCCATTACCCGTCCTACTATTTTGATAAATGCAGAG